>NZ_JBALMR010000006.1:0-64624 GCF_036963165.1 Bacillus sp. JJ675
CTTTAGGGGAGCATATCAGTTTGCTGACAGGCTTTTTTCAGCTTTTGCCGCATATGTAAGGCCGGCCTCATCCATGATTAGTTTCCTATAGGCAGCTATTTTTATTGGTATTCCTGCAAAATTTCCTTTAATGTAAAGGACAGGGCATGATATACGTAAAGGCAGACCATCAGGGACGGAAATCCGAACCTTGTTCCGTCTTCATCCGGAAGAAGCGGCATTTTCAGCTTAGAATCGATATGGACGTCGGCGAATGCAGCGATCGGCGCGCCGTCTTTTCCCGAAGGGGATACGGCCACGAGCCCGACCCCTTTTTCATTCAGCTTTTCCGCCATGTTCAGCTCGTTTTCATCCGCTGAAGCCGCACAGAACATCAGCACTTTGTCCGCCGTTTGAAAAGCCGGCCAGTTTTCTTCATCCTGCGGAAGCGGTTTGACGGAAGGAAACGGTTCAGAACTGTAAAGCGCTTCTTTTAAAATGCCCTCCAATTCATTTTTTCCATATACATAAACCGAGTGGTCGCTGATGACCGCCTGAGCCAACAGCCGGGCTCCGTCTTCGATCGATTGGGCTTCCCCCTCTTGAATCCGATTGAAGATTCCCGACAATTGAGTGGTGAAAATTTTAAGCAAGCTGACTCCTCCTTTTTTACTGTCTGTTCATTATATAACAAAAGAGAATCATGGGAAAAATCCTCTAAATATGTCGCAAACTTAAATTTTTTAATTAAAGGAAAAGGGAAAAACAAAACAGAATAGATAAACTACTGCTTAATTTTGGCGAAAATTATAATTATAGAGGTGTAGAAAAATGAATGAAAAGATTTTAATTGTCGATGACCAGTACGGGATTCGGGTTTTGCTTAATGAGGTTTTCAATAAAGAAGGGTACAAAACCTTCCAGGCCGCAAACGGAATCCAGGCTCTCGATATTGTCAAAAAAGAACGGCCCGACCTGGTTTTGCTTGATATGAAAATACCGGGAATGGATGGAATCGAAATTTTAAAAAGAATGAAAGTCATAGATGAAGGCATCCGCGTCATTATTATGACGGCGTACGGAGAGCTCGACATGATTCAGGAATCAAAGGAGCTGGGCGCCCTGACCCACTTTGCAAAGCCTTTTGACATCGATGAAATCCGCGATGCGGTCAAAACGTATCTTCCCATTAAATCCAACGGCTGACAGAACGAAAAGTTTTTGATCTTGTCACAAGCGATGATGTTGCCGATTTGTCGATAAATTGTTATTCTATATAAGTAGAGAAAAGCTATCTAACGTTTAATGAACAAAACATTTTACATATGGCAGGTTTTTCTGGTCATGCTAGATAGGTGAGGAAGCTTTTTTCGAAAAAAGCAAATCAGGCTACATAAGGAGGACTTTCGACATGCCTTTAGTATCTATGACGGAAATGTTGAACAAAGCAAAAGAGAACGGATATGCTGTCGGACAATTTAATCTAAATAACCTTGAGTTTACACAAGCGATTTTACAGGCTGCTGAAGAAGAAAAATCCCCTGTTATCCTTGGCGTATCTGAAGGTGCCGGACGCTACATGGGCGGATTCAAAACCGTCGTTGCGATGGTAAAAGCGCTGATGGAGGAATACAAAGTGACCGTTCCGGTTGCGATCCATTTAGACCACGGTTCAAGCTTCGAATCTTGCGCCAAAGCGATCCATGCGGGATTCACTTCAGTTATGATCGACGCTTCCCACCATCCTTTTGAAGAGAACGTTGCAACAACTGCAAAAGTGGTTGAGCTTGCTCATTTCCACGGTGTCTCAGTTGAAGCTGAGCTTGGAACTGTAGGCGGACAGGAAGACGATGTCGTTGCTGACGGCGTCATCTACGCAGATCCAAATGAATGTAAGGAGCTTGTTAAGCGCACAGGCATCGACTGCCTTGCACCTGCATTAGGTTCGGTTCACGGCCCTTACAAAGGCGAGCCAAACCTTGGCTTCAAAGAAATGGAAGAAATCGGAAAAACAACTGGTCTTCCGCTCGTTCTTCACGGCGGCACAGGCATTCCGACTGCCGACATTAAGAAAGCAATTTCTTTGGGTACGGCAAAAATCAACGTGAACACTGAAAACCAAATCGCTTCCGCGAAAGCTGTTCGCGAAACGCTGGCTGCAAAACCGGAAGAGTACGATCCGCGCAAATACCTCGGACCTGCTCGCGATGCGATCAAAGAAACGGTTATCGGCAAAATGCGCGAATTTGGTTCTTCAAACAAAGCATAATGACATTTTGAAAAACGTCCGCTTCTCCGTGGAGCAGGGCGTTTTCGGGGAGACACAAGTTTCCCGCCCGGTTAAAAGCCGCCTGGTAGCGACAGGCGGTTTTATCCATATCATCCGGAAAGCGCAAACATGTTCCACAGTTCAGACATTTTCATGACAGGAGGTTTTATCAATATGCTGTTTTTTATTGATACCGCAAATATTAACGAAATCAAAGAGGCTCATTCTCTCGGCGTGCTTGCAGGGGTTACGACAAACCCCAGCTTAGTGGCAAAAGAAAACGTTTCGTTCCATGATCGCCTGCGTGAAATTACCGAGGTGGTTTCAGGTTCCGTCAGCGCTGAGGTTATTTCCCTGAAAGCGGAAGAGATGATTGAAGAAGGAAAAGAACTTGCGAAAATAGCGCCGAACATTACGGTGAAAATTCCGATGACGCCGGACGGTCTGAAAGCCGTTAAAGCGTTGACAGATCTCGGCATCAAAACAAATGTAACGCTGATCTTCAGCGCAAACCAGGCGCTTTTGGCAGCAAGGGCGGGCGCTACTTATGTTTCCCCGTTCCTCGGGCGGCTGGATGACATCGGTCATAACGGCCTTGATCTCATCAGCGAAGTCAAACAGATTTTTGATGTGCACGGTTTGGATACGCAAATCATCGCCGCATCAATCCGCCATCCGCAGCACGTGACAGAAGCTGCATTAAGAGGGGCGCACATCGGCACGATGCCGCTGAAAGTCATTTACCAGCTGGCGAAGCACCCGCTGACTGATAAAGGAATCGAGCAGTTTTTAGCTGACTGGAATAAATAAAGCAAAGAGGCTGAATGTGAGTGGCAAGTGGAGGCGATCCCTCCGTTTGTCACCATTTTGTCTTGCAAAGAGAATTGACGGTTTTAACGCAGAGAACCTTGCCGCGCGAGAGCCCCGCAATATCTTCCTGATAAATTTTGAAATGTGTTGTATTCTTTCTCTTTTAATTGGATAGATTTTGAAAAGAACCATCTATTTTTAGTTAAATCATTGTACGCTCCATTAGCTATCTTCTTTAAGGAAGGAGACGATCATGGAAAAGTTAAATATAGCTGGTGGCGATCCTTTAAATGGAACAGTGCATATAAGCGGAGCCAAAAACAGCGCTGTCGCACTCATCCCCGCAACAATTTTGGCTGATTCGACGGTTACCCTTGAAGGCCTTCCCCACATATCCGATATTCTCACGCTTCGAGATCTGCTGAGGGAGATCGGCGGGAATGTTCATTTCGAAAAGGGAGAAATGGTCGTTGATCCTGCACCGATGATCAGCATGCCCTTGCCGAACGGGAAAGTCAAACAGCTTCGGGCTTCTTACTACTTGATGGGAGCGATGCTCGGCCGCTTTAAAAAGGCGGTTATCGGCCTTCCTGGAGGCTGCCATCTCGGTCCGAGGCCGATTGATCAGCATATCAAAGGTTTTGAAGCGCTCGGAGCAGAAGTGACGAATGAACAAGGTGCGATTTATTTGCGTGCAGAGGAATTAAAGGGCGCGAGAATTTATCTTGATGTCGTCAGTGTTGGAGCAACGATCAACATTATGCTGGCTGCAGTACTCGCCAAAGGCAGAACCGTGATTGAAAATGCTGCGAAGGAACCGGAAATCATCGATGTTGCCACCCTGTTAACGAGCATGGGGGCAAAAATCAAAGGAGCCGGAACGGATGTGATTCGCATCGAAGGCGTCGAATCTCTTCACGGCTGCCGCCACTCGATTATTCCGGACCGGATTGAAGCCGGGACCTTCATGATTGCAGCTGCTTCCATGGGGCAGGAAGTGCTGATTGATAATGTGATACCGACGCATTTGGAATCATTGATCGCCAAGCTTCGCGAGATGGGCGTTCGAATCGAGGAGAGCAGCGAGCAGATTCTGATGATCGGCGGACAGAAGGAGCTGAAGCCGGTCGACCTTAAAACGCTCGTGTATCCGGGATTCCCGACGGATTTGCAGCAGCCGATGACTTCGCTTTTAACGAAGGCAAACGGGACAAGCGTTGTCACCGACACCATTTATTCCGCGCGCTTTAAGCATATTGACGAGCTGCGGCGGATGGGTGCATCGATGAAGGTTGAGGGAAGATCGGCGATCATTACGGGGCCAGTTCCCCTTCAAGGCGCAAAAGTAAAAGCGAGCGATCTCAGAGCCGGAGCCTGTCTCGTCGTGGCCGGACTGATGGCGGAAGGAATCACCGAAATTACCGGTCTTGAACACCTTGACAGAGGATACAGCATGCTCGAGGAAAAGCTGACAAACCTCGGTGCGACGGTCTGGCGCGAGAAGCTGACAGATCAGGAAATTGAGCAGCTCCAGAATTCCTAGCGGATGAAAACAACGAATGATCATACACAAACCGATTTTAGGGTGAGAGGAGATTAGATAGGAATGGAAAGAAGCTTATCAATGGAACTTGTACGTGTAACGGAGGCGGCGGCGCTGAAGTCGGCCCGTTGGATGGGAAGGGGTAAAAAAGACGAAGCGGATGACGCGGCCACAAGTGCCATGAGGGATGTATTTGACACCATTCCGATGAAGGGGACGGTCGTCATCGGGGAAGGCGAAATGGATGAAGCTCCTATGCTTTATATCGGAGAAAAGCTTGGGAACGGCTATGGCCCCCGTGTGGACGTAGCGGTTGACCCCCTTGAGGGGACAAATATCGTGGCGAGCGGCGGCTGGAATGCTCTCGCCGTTATCGCTGTAGCTGATCACGGGAATTTGCTCAATGCGCCTGACATGTATATGGATAAGATCGCCGTGGGCCCCGAAGCGGTCGGCTGCATCGATATTGAGGCGCCTGTGATTGATAATTTGAAGGCTGTGGCGAAAGCGAAAAACAAAGATATCGAAGATGTCGTGGCGACCATTTTGAACCGTCCGCGCCATGAGAAGATCATTCATGAACTCCGGGAAGCCGGCGCGAGGATCAAGCTGATCAATGACGGCGATGTAGCCGCAGCGATCAACACTGCTTTTGACCATACGGGCGTTGATATTTTATTCGGATCAGGAGGCGCGCCGGAAGGGGTTTTATCCGCAGTTGCCCTGAAAGCCCTCGGAGGAGAAATCCACGGGAAGCTGCTTCCGCAAAATGAAGAAGAGCTTAAACGATGCGAGAAAATGGGTCTTGATACGTCAAAAGTGCTTCGGATGGAGGACCTCGTCAAAGGCGATGATGCGATTTTTGCCGCGACGGGCGTGACGGACGGAGAGCTGCTGCGCGGCGTCCAATTTAAAGGATCTGTCGGAACCACGCACAGCGTCGTCATGAGGGCAAAATCAGGAACCGTCCGATTTGTAGACGGAAGACACAGTCTCAAGAAAAAACCGAACTTGGTCATCCGGCCTTAAAGGGAAAGAAAAAGCGGGGAATATTAACCCGCTTTTCCCCTGTATATAGCCATATGAATTGAACGAATATCGATCCTCTGATACAATTCAGGCAGCCTTCGTTTTCAAAACAGGGTCATCTCTATCAATTTTATGTCAAAACACAAATCAAGTTGAATATGATCGTCAAATAAGGTAAAAATAAAGAGTGCTGCGAAATTTGTTCCGGGCACCCCGAAGAGGGAGCCAAAATTCCTGCCGCATCAACACGATATGCGATAAAATCTTCTCTTGTTTCAGTCCTCGCTTCTTTCTCGACCATACTTATAATCCTTTTCAATTCGACGATATATATGGGTGGAAGCGTTGCCGATAGAAGCTGAATCGGCTGTATCAATAAAATCGTCTCTTTTAGTATGCTAATGGGACGAAAGCAAATATTTATGAAGCGTGGTGTTCTTAGTGAAAGATGTATCCATTTCATCTTTGGAAAATATGAAATTAAAAGAGCTGTATGAGCTGGCAAGGCACTATAAAATCTCGTATTACAGCAAACTGACAAAAAAAGAGCTGATTTTTGCCATTCTGAAGGCCAATGCCGAACAGGAAGATCTTCTGTTTATGGAAGGCGTCTTGGAAATCATCCAGTCGGAAGGCTTTGGATTCTTGAGGCCGATTAATTATTCCCCGAGCTCAGAGGATATCTACATTTCCGCATCCCAAATCCGCCGTTTCGATTTGAGAAACGGTGATAAAGTATCCGGGAAGGTCCGACCTCCAAAAGAAAATGAACGGTACTACGGTCTGCTCCACGTTGAAGCCGTCAACGGAGATGACCCCGAATCAGCCAAAGAACGCGTGCATTTTCCGGCCTTAACGCCTCTGTACCCGGATCGCCAAATGGTGCTGGAAACGAAGCCTAATCATCTGTCAACACGCATCATGGACATGATGGCGCCTGTCGGCTTTGGCCAGCGCGGTTTAATTGTCGCTCCGCCTAAAGCGGGTAAAACGATCCTGTTAAAAGAAATCGCTAACAGCATCACGACCAATCATCCGGAAGCAGAGCTGATCGTGCTTCTGATTGATGAAAGACCTGAAGAAGTCACCGATATTGAACGCTCTGTGGCCGGTGACGTTGTCAGCTCGACGTTTGACGAAGTGCCGGAAAACCATATTAAAGTGGCCGAACTCGTATTGGAACGTGCCATGAGGCTCGTCGAGCATAAAAAAGACGTCGTCATTTTAATGGACAGCATTACAAGACTGGCCCGCGCGTACAATTTAGTCATTCCGCCAAGCGGCAGAACCTTGTCAGGGGGAATTGACCCAGGGGCATTCCACCGTCCGAAACGCTTCTTTGGGGCAGCCCGGAACATTGAAGAGGGCGGAAGCTTAACGATATTGGCAACAGCTCTCGTCGACACGGGTTCACGCATGGATGACGTCATTTATGAAGAGTTTAAAGGAACAGGCAACATGGAGCTTCACCTTGACCGTTCTCTTGCAGAAAGAAGAATTTTTCCTGCCATTGATATCCGCCGTTCGGGTACGCGCAAAGAAGAGCTTCTCGTTCCGAAAGAACATCTTGACCGCCTGTGGTCCATTCGCAAAACGATGTCAGACACGCCGGACTTTGTCGAGAAATTCATGAGAAAAATGAAAAAAACCAAATCAAATCAGGAATTCTTCGATATGCTGATCCAGGAATGGAAACAGTCCAACATGTCAGCTGCAAGACGCTAAACTTTCGTTTGCAAAACATCCGGAACGCTGTTATAATTCTATCATGTGCGTTCCGGAGATTTTGTCCGGAATAATAACTCTGTTTCCGAATTGGATTCAGGGCGGAAGGAGATGACAGACATGAAAGCAGGAATTCATCCTAATTTCAAAAGAGCAACAGTGAAATGCGCTTGTGGAAACGAATTTGAAACAGGTTCAGTAAAAGAAGAGGTACGCGTTGAGATTTGTTCTGAATGCCATCCGTTCTACACTGGCCGCCAAAAATTCGCTTCTGCTGATGGTCGTGTTGATCGCTTTAATAAAAAATACGGTCTTAAGTAATAATAGATACTACCAACAGGCAGGAATTGTTTCTTGCCTGTTTTTTACGTGCCGAAAATCGCTGGAGAGGGGTTATAGTTGAATGTACGTCATGAAGCAAAGCGGCTGGCTCGAACTCATCTGCGGAAGCATGTTCTCGGGCAAATCGGAAGAGCTGATCCGCCGGGTCAAAAGGGCGACCTTTGCAAAGCAGGAAGTGAAAGTGTTCAAGCCTGCGATCGATAATCGCTACAGCCGCGATTCCATCGTGTCTCATAATGGGACAGCCATTGTGTGCCACTCAATCACGTCTCCAAAAGAAATATTCGAACACATTAGCGAAAAAACGGATGTGATCGGCGTTGATGAAGTGCAGTTTTTTGATGAAACGATTGTCACAGCTTTAAACACCCTTGCCGATCAAGGTTACCGCGTCATTGCCGCCGGACTTGATCAAGATTTTCGCGGAGAGCCGTTCGGCGTTGTACCGGATCTCATGGCTTTGGCGGAAACGGTGACAAAGTTGCAAGCAGTATGTTCTGTATGCGGCTCACCTGCAAGCAGGACACAAAGGCTGATCAATGGAAAACCGGCCTCATATCACGATCCGATTATTCTGGTGGGCGCATCTGAAGCGTATGAAGCGCGCTGCCGTCATCACCATGAAGTTCCGGGTAAACCTGAATAGATTTTTTCAGGGAAACATCAAATACGTTTTGCAGAAAAAAATGGGGGAAAACACTTGGTAATAACAAGTGTTTTTTTTATTGAGTCCATATTATGGGATTAAGTGTAATTAAAAAACTTATTTAAGAATACGAAAAAATTATCTAATTTTCATCGCTTGAATTATGACAAAAGCAGGCATAAAATGACTTACTGTAGTAACAAAAATGTAAATAGATTTTAGGTATTGTTCAGATTATTGTCAAAAACGCGCGTACACATTTGACAAATCCAAGTGGAGAAGACAAATGCCTCTATCAGTCAGAGTAATTATTTCACCTTATTAACATTTTGAGAAAGAAGGTAATTAGCGTGAATAACATGAAAAGAACGAAGGAAGGATACTTAGAAACTTCTTTAAGAGGAAAAGACGTACTATCGATTCCTGCGTTAAATAAAGGGGTTGCATTTTCTCCTGAAGAGAGAAAGGATCTCGGCCTTGAAGGTTTGCTGCCTCCAACAGTACTTAGTCTTGACCAGCAGGCGGAACGTGCTTATGAACAATTTTCGAAACAGCCTGACCGTCTTCGCCAAAACGTATACTTAAACGACCTTCAAAACCGAAACGAAGTTCTATTTTATAAATTATTGCAAAATCACCTGCGCGAAATGCTTCCGGTTGTTTATACACCGACTGTCGGGGAGGCGATTCAAGAATACAGCCATGAATATCGCAGACCGCACGGTGTCTATTTATCTATCGATGATATTGACGGCATTGAAACAGCGTTTAAAAACCTTCAAGCTTCAGCCGATGATATCGATTTGATCGTTGCAACAGACTCTGAAAGCATTCTCGGCATCGGCGACTGGGGTGTCGGAGGCATCAATATTGCGATCGGTAAGCTTGCCGTTTACACAGCAGCAGCTGGAATCGATCCAAATCGCGTAATTCCGGTTGTGCTTGATGTCGGAACGAACAACGAAAAGCTTCTGAACGATCCGTTATACATCGGAAACCGCCATCCTCGCGTAGAGGGCGAGCGCTATGACGAATTCATAGATGCTTATGTCAACACAGCATTAAAATTATTCCCTAATGCGCTTCTGCACTGGGAAGATTTTGGGAATAAAAACGCCCGCAAAATTATGGGTAAATATACTGATAAGATTTCAACGTTTAATGATGATATCCAAGGAACAGGTGCGGTTACGCTGGCGGCTGTTTTAGCGGCTGTTAAGAGAACCGGCACATCATTAAAAGATCATCGCGTCGTCATCTTCGGACCGGGTTCAGCCGGAATCGGAATTGCTGATCAGATCCGCGACACAATGGTTCTTGAAGGGCTGTCTGTTGAGGAAGCAAATCGGGCGTTCTGGACAGTCGATTACAGAGGATTGTTAGTCGAAGGCATGGACGATATCCGCGACTTCCAAGAACCATATTTGCGCAAAACGGACGAAGTGGCTGACTGGAAACGCAACGAAAAAGGCGAGATTTCTTTCGAAGAAGTCGTTCGCCAAGTGAAGCCGACGATCTTAATCGGAACATCCGGTGTGGCGGGAGCCTTCACTGAAGAAATCGTCAAAGAAATGGCGGCTCATACTGAACGTCCGGTTATTATGCCGATGTCCAACCCGACACCGCTTGCTGAAGCTGTTCCTGAAGACCTGTTCAAATGGACTGACGGAAAAGCGCTGGTCGCAACGGGAAGCCCGTTCGAGCCTGTCAATTACAACGGTGTAGCGCACGAAATCGGACAATCCAACAACGCTTTTGTATTCCCTGGACTGGGACTTGGAACGATCGTCGCAAAAGCGAAATTGATTACCAACGGAATGTTTGCAGCATCCGCAAATGCAGTTGCAAAAATGGTTGATAATGAGAAGCCTGGCGCAGGGCTTCTTCCAAAAATTGACGATCTCCAAGCCGTGTCCATTCAAGTGGCAATAGATGTTGTCAAAGCAGCTATTGAAGACGGAGTGGCACAAGTTCAGCCGGAAGATGTCGAAAAAGCAGTGCGCGATGCAATGTGGCGCCCGGAATACAAAACAATTGTTGCAAAACGCGACTAATATTTTTGATAGAGGAAATGATAAATGTAAATTCGGCGGCTGCGGCAGATATCCTGTTCGAACGCCGCCGTTACAAAACGGCTGAGGTCTTTGGACATTGCGTCCATGGCCTAAAGCCATTAAAGAGGGATCGGCAGCTTTGGACTCGCCTCCAAAGACCGCCGTTATTAAGTCCTTAAATAGGACAACATAGAGGAGGAAACAGCTGTGAGCTTTTTAAATATTTTAATCCTCCTTGCGCCAATATTTTTTGTTATTGCGCTGGGATGGTTTGCGGGTCATTTTGGAAGTTATGATGCTAAATCAGCAAAAGGGGTAAGTACGCTCGTTACGAAATATGCGCTTCCTGCTCACTTTGTGTCAAGCATCTTATCTACGCCGAAAGATAAATTTTATAGTCAAATTCCGTTGATGATTTCATTGATTGTCGGTATCGTCGGTTTTTACGTCATTATTTTACTTATTTTAAGATTTTTGTTTAAATACGATTTAACGGATGCTTCAATGTTTTCATTAAACTCTGCCCAGCCGACATTCGCTTTTATGGGAATTCCTGTTTTGGGAAGCTTGTTCGGAATGCAGGAAGTTGCGATTCCGATCGCGATTACAGGAATCGTCGTCAATGCAATGCTCGATCCTTTGGCAATTATCGTAGGTACTGTAGGGCGTTCGTCTAAAAAACAAGACGAAAACAGCAACGAGAGCATTTGGAAAGTGACAGGAAAATCCATTTTGCACGGTTTGTCTGAGCCGCTTGCTTTTGCGCCGCTCGCAAGTATCATTCTTGTACTATTAGGTCTGCAAATTCCTGAATTGCCGCAGAAAATGCTTGATATGCTCGGAGACACAACGTCTGGTATCGCTCTGTTCGCAGTCGGTGTAACAGTCGGTATCCGCAATATCAAATTCAGCGTGCCTGCATTGAGCATCGCCTTGTTAAAGGTCGCTGCCCAGCCTGCCTTAATGTTTGTGATCGCCATGATTTTCGGTTTGTCTTCTGCCGACCTGACAAAAGCAGTGCTTCTTGTCGCATTCCCTGGTTCTGCAGTGGCTGCGATGATCGCTACAAACTTTGAAAGCCAGGAAGCGGAAACGGCATCTGCATTTGTGATCAGTGCGGTGCTGTCGATTATTTCACTGCCGATTTTAATCGCAATTACCGCTTAAAATAAAAAGCTTGCGAGCCGGTTACCGGCCTTGCAAGCTTTTTTTCTTTAAAAAGAGAAGATCGACTTAAACCTGCTTTTCGTTTTTTCTTCCCGTCTCGGGGGCGTGTCTTTTTCGATTTTACTGTTTTCCAATTCGCGTATTTTGAGTTCGAGTGCTTTGATGTGCTCCCGTTCTTCTTCGAGTTCGCGCCTTTGTTGAAGAAGCTGATAACTGACGACATCATCCGCTTTCTGCTCCAGCTTTCTTTCGAGTTCTGCGATTTTTTTCTGGAGCAGTTCCCGTTCAAGCTGTTCATGCCGCAAAAAGCGCTGCACCGTTTCTTCGATGGCTTGGCTGACGTGTTCCGGGGCGTTCGGCTGATCGGCATCATGCCTTTTGACCAGGAACCTTTTTTTAGGCCGATTCACCGTGACATCCTGCATAGGGGTTCCGTTTTTGAGCTGCTCTTTTACATCTTCCAAAACCGCGATGTCGTCATCAGTAAAGAAATAGTGGCCGAGCTCGTTTCGGGAAGCGGGCAATTGCAGATGTTTGACCCAGCGCTGCACCGTTTTTGTTGAGACGCCGAGTTTCTTTGCCGCATCGGACGTATTCATGGTCATTCCTCCTTTTGAATCTGTAGCTTTAATCTAACAGGGGTATTCGACCCGAATGGGAAGCTTCCTTCCCGTTAGACAAAAGAAGAAGGGATTCGGCAAAGAAATCGGTTTTTCTCCAGACTGTCCAAGCCTTATGCTTCATACAGCTCGAGAGGCAGGCCGTCGGGATCGGAGAAAAACGTAAACCGTTTGCCGGTTTCGGGGTCGGTGCGGACTGCTTCTGCCGTTATGCCTTTTTCCAGCAGTTTTGAGACGGCATGGTCGAGGTCGTCTGCCGCAAAAGCCAAATGGCGGAGGCCGGCCGCTTCAGGACGTGTCACGCGTTCAGGCGGATTCGGAAACGAAAACAGTTCAATGACGTACCGGCCGTTTAATGCGAGATCGAGCTTATGCGAATCTCTGTCTTTTCGATAAGTTTCGGCGATGATCTCAAGGCCGAGCTTGTCGACATAAAATGCTTTTGAGGCTTCATAATCTGAGCAGATAATGGCGATGTGATGGATCGATTTCAGCATGGGAAAAGCTCCTTTTTTCTTAACAGTATAACAAATCCTATGATTTGCCATGTGGTTTTGACGGGGAAGCCCCCCTATACTATAATTAGAATGTTACGCACAGCAAACAGAGGTGAAGAGCGTGTTAGACCGTTTAAAATCAATAGAAGACCGTTACGAAAAATTAAATGAACTGTTAAGCGATCCGGAGGTCGTAAACGATCCGAAGAAGCTTAGAGAATATTCAAAAGAACAATCTGATCTGCAGGAAACAGTTGAGGTATATAGACGTTATCGAAACGCATCCGAGCAGCTGGATGATGCGAAGGTGATGCTTGAAGAAAAGCTTGATCAAGAGATGCGCGAGATGGTAAAAGAAGAGATTTCAGAGCTGCAGGAAGAAATCGAAACGCTGACAGACAAGCTGAAGGTCCTGCTTATTCCGAAAGATCCGAACGATGACAAAAACGTCATTATGGAAATCCGCGGCGCGGCTGGCGGTGAGGAAGCGGCTTTATTTGCCGGAAACCTGTACCGGATGTACACCCGCTATGCCGAGCTGCAAGGCTGGAAAACAGAAGTGATGGAGGCCAATGTGACCGGCACGGGCGGCTATAAAGAGATTATTTTTATGATCAATGGAAACGGAGCGTACTCAAGGCTTAAGTATGAGAACGGTGCACACCGCGTACAGCGTGTTCCTGAAACCGAATCCGGAGGGCGGATCCATACGTCGACGGCAACCGTTGCCTGTCTCCCGGAAGCGGAGGAAGTCGAAGTCGAAATCCATGAGAAAGATATTCGCGTCGATACTTTCGCCTCAAGCGGACCGGGGGGACAAAGCGTAAACACGACGATGTCCGCCGTCCGCCTGACGCACATTCCGACGGGGGTTGTCGTCTCATGCCAAGATGAGAAATCACAAATTAAAAACAAGGAAAAAGCGATGAAGGTATTGCGCGCGCGGATTTATGACAAATTCCAGCAAGAGGCGCAGGCTGAATATGATCAAAACCGTAAATCGGCGGTCGGTACGGGAGACCGTTCCGAGCGTATCCGCACGTACAATTTTCCGCAAAACCGCGTGACGGATCACCGCATCGGCCTTACGATTCAGAAGCTCGACCAAATACTCGAAGGCAAGCTTGATGAAGTGATTGACGCCCTGATTGTTGAGGATCAGGCAAGCAAGCTTCAACAGTCGGAGAGCTAAGATGAAAACGGTTTTCGAAGCCCTCAAGTGGGCTTCTTCTTATTTAATTGAAGCGGGCAGAGATCAAAACGCCGCGGAAATTTTGCTGACAGATCAGCTGAACATCGACCGCAGCAAACTGCTGGCAAGCTTCCATGATGTCATATCAGAATCTGATTTTTTGAAGTTTAAAAAGTCTGTCGAGCTTCATCGTCAAGGAGTGCCTGTTCAATATATCACCGGAAAAGAGTCCTTTTACGGACGGGAATTTTCGGTAAATGAACACGTTCTGATTCCGCGTCCTGAAACAGAGGAGGTCGTTGAAGCGGTTCTTTCCGAAGCGGAAAGAGTTTTTCCCGGAACGGAGCGCCTTAAAGCCGTCGACGTCGGTACTGGGAGCGGGGCGATTGCGGTGACCCTTGCGCTTGAGAGCCCGCGTTTTTCCGTTACGGCGACGGATATTTCGGAACAGGCTTTAAGTACGGCAAGACACAACGCTTGCCGGCTTGGAGCGAAAGTGGATTTCATCGGCGGCGATTTACTTGAGCCGCTTATCAAGCAAAACAAAAAAGCGGATGTCATTGTGTCGAATCCTCCTTATATATCTGAGGAAGACATGAGGACGCTGTCCGATGTCGTCCGTCTTCATGAACCTGCGGGAGCCTTGACGGACGGTGCTGACGGATTGCAGTTTTATAAGCGTTTCATGAAAGAAATTCCTTTTGTCATTGGAGATAAAGCGCTGGTTGTTTTTGAAATCGGCTGGACGCAGGGGAGCGCCGTCAGGGACATGTTTCACCGTTTCTTTCCTGATGCGGACGTCCAGGTGAAAAAGGACCTGAATGGAAAAGACCGAATCGTCTGCGCTGCAATCGAAAAAGGCCGGATGTCTCCGGCGCAATAAGAAGCAGATCGTCTGTTCAGGCGGTCTGCTTTTCTGTTTTCAAGAGGTGATTTTATCGGAATAAAATAAAAAATAGTTCAAGATTAATATATACCCTAAACAGATTGTCTTATTTTTAATGTAGGGGACAGTGTCACGACATTCCTCTGTAAGCTGCTTTCCCCACTCAGAAGGTTTACCATTGCACATACTGCTCTTTGAGCCAGCTCTTCAACAGGTATATCGATTGTCGTGATTTCCGGATCGGTCACCTCACAGATCGATTGATTGTCATATCCAAGCACTGCAAGCTGCTTTGGCACTTCATATTGATAATACAGGGCCCTTTTAATAATTCCTGCGGCCACTTGGTCGTTTCCCGTAAAAATGGCGGTCGGCTTTTCGGACATGTGGTGGATCTGGTCCATAATGCGGAAGCCGTCATGAATGGTAAATGCGTGGCTGAACATCCACTTCTCCTGGAAACGTAAACCTGCATCAGACAATGCTTTCATAAACCCTTCTTTTCTCATAATCTGGGCCTTGCTGTGTATCGTGTCACAGCAAAAGGCCATTAAATGATGCCCCTTTTGAATAAAAAGCTCCGTTCCTTTATATCCGGCTTCGAATTCGTCATAGCAGATCACCGGCACGTCCGCTTCGGCGTGGAATTCATTTGCCAAGACTGCGGGACCGTATTTGAGGTATTTTTTGATGACATCCCATTCATTTTCAAGGCTGCATAACATGACGCCGTCGACTTCTTTCCTCTTGAGCAGCTCCAGTACTTTCAGTTCATTCTGCTTTTGATAAAACGTCTGAAACACAATGACTTTGTATTGGTATTTCAGCGCCTCAGCGGACATATGCTTCATGAGCTGCGCGAAGAATGGGTGGTCCGCGTGAGGGACGGACACTGCGAGAAACATCGTTTTGTTGGATCTAAGCTTTCGTGCAGACATGTTCGGGATGTAGTCCAATTTTTCGATGACTTCCAAAACCCGCTTCCTTTTTTCTTCAGATACATAGGGATGATCGTTCAGTACCCTTGAAACAGTTGTTTTTGACACATTGCTTAATTTTGCAATTTCATCAATCGTAGGCATAAAATCACTTCCTGAAAAAAAGAGTTGTTATGGTATCGATTCCATCATTTAAGATATGTCATGAAATAGACAATTTCCTATGGGGTGAAATTGATGAAAACCGCAAGCGAAAACATGACTTGCACAAGCAAACAGCTATTTGTGCTTCTGAATGAATGATTTGAAGGAAGGGAAGCTCGCTTGTGAATGCCGTATAGACGACACACTGGCCAATCAAAAATGAAAAGAGACATGCTGCAGGACCAATTCGACATGACCGTCAATTTGCTGAACAGAATGGATTTCCCGCCCTCCAGAGTTGATTTTATGCCGCTTCATCAAATAATCTTAAAAGCTTATATTTAGCAGATCGTTATATTGTGCATTTGCAGCAGTATGAAGACAGAGGTCTGATCAAACTGCTGCAAATGACCGATGATCACGCATGGCATTTGTTTGCAATAAAAATAATAAACGGAAATCGAGACCGAGTCAAAGATATGATGCTTAAATTTCACAATGTCAAAACAGATATATACTACTCGATTTTATCCCATCATCAGCACAAATCGCTTCCGGTCACTGAATCAGTGCGTAAACAAATGCTTCAGCGTCCTCTCTATTCTGGACTTTACCGCAGAAGAACAAAAAAAGTAATGGAGGCTTTAATTGATGTCGTATCATGAAACACTTTCTTTTCACACCTTGCAGCAAGTAAACAAACCGAAGTACGCCGTATTTTGCGATTTTGATGAGACATATTTCGCCCACAGCATCACCGATGAATCGAGAAAAGCGCTTATGGACCTTGAAACATTTATTCATTCGCACCATCTTGATCACAAGATTTTGCTCGGCTGGGTGACCGGGAGCAGCCTATCATCCGTTCTTGCAAAAATGAAGCGGGGAGGCTTTCGTTATCTTCCGCATTTTATAGCCAGTGATCTTGGCACTGACATCACCTATTTCTCTGAAGAAGGTCAAGACTCTGATGAAGATTGGGAAGCCCGATTGCAAGAATCAAATTTCTCCCATGAGCTTGTCGAAGAAATCATGCGGACTCTCTCTAAAAAATATGAGATTGCGCTTGTGCCTCAGACTCAGCATGGTTTTTCCCGCTATAAAATCAACTATTACTATACATCGTCGGATGAGAGCACAGATAAGAGAGCGCTTGAAGCCGTCAGGCGGCTTGCAAGAGAGCATGGAATAGGAGTGAATATCAACCGCTGCAACCCTTTGGCAGGCGATCCGGAAAACAGCTATGATGTGGACTTTATCCCCTTACGGACGGGCAAACCGTACATTGTGGATTTTATATTGGATAAATTCGAGATAGAGAGGAAGAATTCATTTGCTTTCGGCGACAGCGGAAACGATGTGGATATGCTTAAAAAAACCGGACATGGTTATCTGGTGGGGAATGCGACAGCGGAAGCCAAGTCGCTCCATTCCCGTATTACAGAAGGTAGCTATACGGCTGGAATTTTAGAAGTGCTAAAAGCCAATATCAAACGATAAGAAGTGTCCTTAAATGCACAAAAACCGATGAGTGCGGCTTTAGCATAGAGGTCAACTGCCAAAACGGCGTATTTTACTATCATTCGCGACAGAAAAATGAGTTTTCTGCTTAAGACTGGGCTAACCGAGCGGATGATAGCGATGCCGGACACGTGGCTGACAGACACTGAAAATGAATTTTACGGATGGGCCGATTCCTTCAGAGTTCAGCTGATCCAATGGATGAAGCAATTTCAACTCTCTTGCCACTTTTGAAGATGGATACAAAACGGGAGTTCTATTTAAATGAATTTTTCAATAAAGGTCAGCAGTTGTCCCTTTCAAAACAAGCAAACTAAGCATTTATGAAAAACCCTTGCCGGCCGTACCAATGGCCGCAAGGGTTTTATGTCTGCAACGAAGGAGTGAATCAAATGAAAAAAATATTTCTATTCGGCTGTTCGTTTTATTTTCTTGTAGGGATTATCCATATCCTGCTGGGGAGCCTGTCGCCGTATATCATTCAAGAATATCAACGGGGTCTTCACGATCTATCCTTCCTGATCTTTTTTCAATTCACCGGTTTTTTAAACGGCGTTCTGCTTGCGCCGATATTTGTCAGACGCACCTCTCATGCTGTTGTATTGACGTTTGGTCTTCTTCTCATTCTCATTACGCTTTTAGGCGTCTTCCTTTTTGATATGTTCATCTTTTTCATCATCATGGGGTTTTTGCTGGGCTTTGGCGCGGGCACTTTAGAAACAACGGTGGGAGCATATGTAATTACGCAGTATAAAAATGCGAAAGGGATGAATATTTTGGAGGTTTTTTTCGGATTAGGCGCTTTGCTTTTTCCATTTCTAATTTATATCCTTACGGAACGATATACTTGGCATTTCCCCTTGTACGCTCTATTTATCTTCGTTTTTGCGCTTACGTGCATGTGGGCGGTTTATTTGCGCAAAAAAACCCCCGACACTACATCCGGTCAAACGGCTGATCAAGTAGAACCGACTGCCTCAGCCATATTTGAAATCGGAAGAAAGGAAAAAAACATTCTCCTCTTTCTCATTTTCGCTTTTGTTTATGCGGGTATTGAGACCAATTTCGCAAACTTTCTGCCGGCGCTGATGCTTGAAATAGGAGCCGGGGACATCAGCGTGATCAGCGTTTCGCTTTTTTGGACCGGAATAGTGTGCGGACGTTTGCTAACAAGTATTTTGGGCGGTCGCTTAACATCTGTTTCCTTTCTGATCTTCAGCGCCGCAGCTTTGACCGCTTTGCTTTTGATCTTGGCGTACTTTCCGGTTCACAAAACACAGCTGCTCCTTGTATTTTTCATCGGGCTGTCAGCAGCCGGTATTTTTCCGTGCGCTGTCACTCTGGCCTCGTTGGCTGGAAGGCCTTTTACAGAAGAAATAACCAGTTTCTTCATTTCATCCGCAAGCTTAGGCGGAGCACTTCTTTCTTTCTTGATCGGGTGGGCGCTTGATGTCAGCGCAGCCGCTGTCTTTCCGTTTCTATTGTTCGTCGGATTGGGGGGCTTGCTGCTGGTGATCAGCGCGGTGATTTTTTTATCAGGTCTGCAAAAAAACAAGCAGAGCCATTTGGATATGTAGACCTTTTAGGGAGAGATTGCAAGCTTAGTAGGATTTTTTTCAGCATCCGTTTAAAACGTTCCATCTTTGACCATAATGTTGCTAGAAAAGGTTGAAGAACGGAGAGGAACGGTGGGGAAAATGAAGAAATCAAACATTGCCTGTATGTATATTTTTCTATTATTAATAGGAGCGCTTGCAAATCTGACGGCGGAAGAGACGGCCCAATCATCAGGCGGAAAGCCTGCCGTGATTCCTGATGAAGCGATTAGGCTTCGGATTTTGGCAAACAGCGACAGCGGCAGCGACCAAAGCATCAAACGCAAAATCAGGGATGAGGTCAATAAACAAATTACGAAATGGGTGGAAAACCTGACCTCGGTTGAGGAAGCGAGAAAACTTATCAGGTCAAAGCTGCCCGAAATCAAAGAGGTTGCCAAGAACATCATGAAACGCGAAAATGTCCGGCAATCCGTGTCTGTCCGTTTTGATCGAGTTTCATTTCCGACAAAGCTTTACGGCAATATGGTGTATCCGGCCGGAGAATATGAAGCGGTTTTAATCACGCTCGGAAAAGGAGAGGGAGCAAACTGGTGGTGCGTCCTGTTTCCGCCGCTGTGCTTTCTTGACTTTTCGAATGGGGAAGCCGTGAAGTCGCCTGAAGACGAACAAACCGCTGCCGGGGAACGGCATGAAGAGAAAGAAGCCGCAGCGGATACAATGGCGTTAGGCAAAGAAAAAGAAGACGACAAAGAAGTTAAATTCTTTCTTGTCGAGTGGATTACCGGGCTGTTCTCTTGAAGAGACCGCCCTGCTTTCGAGCAGGGCGGTTTTTTTACTGTTTGAATTCTATTATTTTTGTTGCTGGTTATTCGAGCTCTTACGATATGATATAATTTTCCAAAACGGTGCGGGGAGGAAATGTGTCTATTGCTCCTTTCGGATGCGCCTTTATTGCGCGGCAGAAGAGAAAATGTCTTATCAATAGTGCAAATGTTTAGATTGTATACTTATTAAAGCGCGAGTTCCTGCTAATCAAGATTGAAAAATGAATAGTCGGTTTTCTTCCAAATCAAAAGGTATATTTTACTGTCGCCCTCATAGATTGAATAGAGAAGCTAAAAAACGGGGTGAAAAGATGTTCTACCAATTGAGGTTAGCGGATGCAAAAGACATGGATGCGATTGAATCCTTCTTAAAAGAGGCGGGGACAAGCCATAAAGGAATTGAAGCAAATCATGGCCAGTTCATCATGATGGAAGATCCCCAGAAGAAAATCGTCGCCTGCCTCGGGATGGAAGAATTTCAAAAGAAAAAAGGGCTTTTGCGCTCGCTTGTCGTTTCTGATCAGATCAGTCAGGCCCATATCGTCTCTCTGTTTCAAAGCATGCAGGCACTGTGTGACAAGAGGGAGATTCATACATTGTATTTAATCGCAAACAAGCGGACGTCCATGGATTTCTTAGAGGTGCTGGGCTTTAAACAAGCGGAAAACGTGCCGAATGAACTATATCATTCCGAACATGTCTCAGAATCTCTGAAGGTAAACGGAGCTGTTTTAATGGTAAAAACGTCAGCATAACAGCTGATTTATACACAGAGATATCCACGGTTTCAATAGCGTTATCCACAATTTGTGGACAACGCTTGTTTTCTTTGCGTGCATCTTTTATACTTTTCAACATGATTTATATGACTAATTAAGGTTTTTTAGTGTTTGTTAAGGGAGATCTGATATGAATGAATACAAAAGTATGGACTGTGGATGCAAAAGGTGATTTGTCCACAAACTATCCACAAATTACACAAGCGGCAATGCTGCTTCGCGATAATGAAACGGTTGCCTTTCCGACGGAAACGGTTTACGGCCTTGGTGCAAACGCAAAGAATACAGACGCCGTTGCCAAAATATACGAAGCAAAAGGACGGCCGAGCGACAATCCCCTCATTGTCCACATCGCCGATATCAGCCAGTTGAACGAATTTGCCGAGGTTGATTCAGAGAAGGCCAAAACGCTTATGGAACTGTTTTGGCCGGGGCCGCTGACGATCGTTCTGCCGTGCAGGGAAGGAGCGTTATCCACAAGGGTGACGGCCGGGCTTGCTACGGTGGCCGTCAGAATGCCCGATCATCTGGTTGCGCTCGAACTGATAAAGAGAGCAGGCGTTCCTGTCGCGGCTCCGAGCGCAAATGTATCCGGCAAACCGAGTCCGACGAAAGCAGAGCATGTCGTTCACGACTTGAACGGCCGGATCGCCGGGATCGTCGACGGCGGGCCTACCGGGGTGGGCGTGGAGTCAACGGTTGTTTCCTTCACCCGGGGCATGCCGGTTATTTTAAGGCCCGGCGGCGTCACAAAAGAGCAGCTCGAAACAGCAGTCGGTCCCGTCTTGATCGATCAGGGAATCACGGATGAAAAGAAAGCGCCGCTGGCGCCCGGAATGAAATACACCCATTACGCGCCGGAAGCGCCGCTTGCGATCGTAAAGGGAAGCCCTGAAGACATACAGAGGCTGATTGAGCAATACCGAAAAGACGGAATGAAAGTCGGCGTTCTCACCACAGAAGAGCGGGCAAGCGCATATCAGGCGGATGCCGTCCGCGTCTGCGGAAGGAGAGACCGCCTTGAAACGGTTGCTTCCGGGTTGTATGACGCTCTTCGCAGCTTTGACGAATGCGGGCTCGACTTTATTTTTGCCGAGTCTTTTCCTGAGGAAGGCGTGGGCCGTGCGGTAATGAACAGGCTGATGAAAGCGGCCGGACACCGTGTGATCGAAGCGTAGCTCGGGATTGTTCTATCCCTTATTGGACGTGCATAAGCTAGAAGAGCTGGCGTGTCCAAGGGGGAATCTCATGAATGTTGACGTGTTGATAGGTGAAATTTTGACGCTGAGTATCATGGCCTTTGCACTCGGCATGGATGCTTTTTCGGTGGGACTTGGAATGGGAATGGCCAGGCTGAGAAGAAGCCAAATCTTTCACATCGGCGTTATTATCGGATTGTTCCATCTGATCATGCCGCTTGGCGGAATGCTGGCAGGGCAGTTCCTGTCAGGCGCGCTCGGTGCGCTCGCAGGGTATATCGGCGGGGCTCTCCTTTTGGTGCTCGGCATTCAAATGATTGCCGCGTCTTTCAGTAACAAAGAGGAGCGGATCGTTTCTCCTTCCGGCTTCGGCCTCTTTATTTTTGCCGTCGGCGTCAGCCTTGACAGCTTTTCAGTCGGCCTCAGTCTGGGCCTTTACGGAACAAGGCCGATTTTAACGATCTGTTTATTCGGTTTGTTCAGCATGGTGTTAACATGGGCGGGGCTTTTGCTCGGAAAGCAAGTTCAAGCGTGGCTTGGCTCGTACAGCGAAGCGCTCGGCGGTGCCATTTTGCTCAGTTTTGGATTAAAGCTTTTGCTGCCCATTTAAAAAATAGGCGAAAGAATGCATTCGCTTTTCCATAACATAATAAAGTCGGCAAAGAGGGGGAAACCCCTCTTTTTGATTTCTGAAGCGGAATTTATTATTTTTCGGTTAAATCCATTATAATAAGGGAAAGGAGTGAACGAAATTGAACATACTATTTGTCTGTACTGGAAACACGTGCCGAAGCCCGATGGCTGAAGCGCTTTTTAAATCTGCGGCTTCCCGGAAAAAGCTGGACGTCTCCGTCAAATCGGCCGGATTGTTTGCTCCTGAAAACGGCAAGGCTTCATTGTACGCGGTCGAAGCTCTGTTTGAAAAAAATATCGCGCTCAATCATTCGTCAGCTCCGCTTTCCAAAGAAAAGGTCGAATGGGCCGATCTCGTTCTGACGATGACAGAGCAGCATAAGCATTTAGCGGAGCAGGAATATCCGAACCATCAAGGCAAAATCTTTACATTAAAAGAGTATGTCAAAGGGAAAACCGGAGACATCACCGATCCGTTCGGCGGATCCCTCAGCGATTATCAAAAAACAAGGGATGAGCTTGAGCATTTGCTGCATCAGCTTGCTGATAAGCTTTCCGGACACGCAAGGTGAAAGAAGCGGAGCCGGGCCCGGTTGCAAAACGGACCGCAGAGAGTAAAATAAGACATAATCAAACATCGCATATTAAAGACGTGTCAAACATTCAGCGCCCGGCGGCCGCCTTGTTTAACGGTCTTTCGCATCCTTTGCGACACATAAAATGAGGAGGAATCATCCCATGAAAGTAATCATTGCATCAGATCACGGCGGGATCAATATTAGAAAAGAAATCGTATCATTGATGGAAGAGCTGAACATCGAATATGAAGATTTGGGCTGTGAATGCGGTTCAGGATCTGTGGATTACCCGGATTATGCGTTTCCGGTCGCCCAAAAAGTGGCGAACGGAGAAGCGGACAGGGGGATTTTGATTTGCGGCACGGGCATCGGGATGAGCATTTCGGCCAATAAAGTCAAAGGCATCCGCTGCGCGCTTGTTCATGACGTATTCAGCGCCAAAATGACAAGAGAGCATAATGACACAAATGTTCTGGCAATGGGTGAAAGGGTGATCGGCCCGGGATTGGCGAGGGAAATCGCAAAAGTCTGGCTGACGACTGAATTTACGGCGGGTCGTCATGCGGTCCGCATCGGAAAAATCGCCGAATATGAAGACAAGCATATATAAAGGGTGTCATCGTTTATGAAAAATCTCGAACAGACGTGGACTTCTATTCTGGAAGAATTTCATAAAGAAGCGGTCTTGCGAGCCGGCCAGGTCGTTGTGATCGGATGCAGCACAAGCGAGGTGGCCGGCAAGCACATCGGAACGTCAGGAAGCGAAGAGATAGCTGCTGCGATCTACAGCGGTCTTGAGGCGCTTCGGCAAAAAACGGGCGCCGTTCTTGCATTCCAATGCTGCGAACATTTAAACAGAGCGCTGGTCGTTGAAGAAGAAACAGCCCGAGCCCTCCGCCTGCCGACCGTTTTTGCCGTTCCTGTTCCCAAGGCCGGGGGATCGATGGCCGCGTACGCGTTCAGAAAAATGAAAGCGCCGGTGCTTGTTGAAGAGATAAAAGCCGACGCGGGAATCGATATAGGCGACACGTTCATCGGAATGCATTTAAAACCTGTCGCAGTTCCCGTCCGCGTCTCCGAAAAGACGCTCGGCGAGGCGCATGTGACGCTTGCGCGGACAAGGCCCAAGCTGATTGGCGGAGCCCGGGCCGTTTATGAAACCGAATGACGCAAGCTGCCGGATGCAAAAAATGTACCGATCATCCGGCTTTTTTCTTTTTTGAAATAATGTTTTTGCAAGCGATATGTCGAACTATACTATTCTTGTGATCTTTAAATATTCGGTTTTCGGAACAATAAAAAACGAATTTTAAAAATAATCTCTTACATTTGCATGAAAAACCGTGTACAATGAGATGGTATAATTAACGAAATGGAAACAGATAGGAGAGGATCTCGCTGATGAAACATTTAGCTGCGCAAGATGAACAAGTATTTCGCGCCATCCAGGATGAGCGGAAACGTCAACAGTCGAAGATTGAGCTGATTGCTTCAGAAAACTTCGTAAGCGAAGCGGTCATGGAAGCGCAAGGCTCCGTCTTAACAAATAAATATGCAGAAGGGTATCCCGGAAAGCGTTACTACGGCGGCTGCGAACATGTAGACGTTGCGGAAGACATCGCCCGCGACCGCGCGAAGCAAATTTTCGGCGCCGAGCATGTCAACGTTCAGCCTCATTCAGGAGCACAAGCAAACATGGCCGTATATTTCACCATTTTGGAGCACGGCGATACGGTGCTCGGAATGAACCTTGCCCACGGCGGACATTTGACGCACGGAAGCCCCGTTAACTTCAGCGGTGTTCAATACAACTTTGTAGAGTATGGCGTTGATAAAGAAACCCAATACATTGATTACGAAGATGTCCGTGAAAAAGCGCTCAAACATAAGCCTAAGCTGATCGTGGCCGGAGCGAGTGCATATCCGCGCACAATCGACTTCAAAAAGTTCCGCGAAATCGCCGATGAAATCGGAGCGTACGTGATGGTTGACATGGCGCATATCGCTGGGCTCGTTGCTGCGGGTCTTCACCCGAATCCTGTTCCTTATGCCGATTTTGTGACGACGACGACTCATAAAACACTGCGCGGCCCGCGCGGAGGTATGATCTTATGCCGCGAAGAGTTTGCAAAGCAGATTGATAAAGCGATCTTCCCTGGAATTCAAGGCGGACCGTTAATGCACGTGATCGCCGCGAAAGCTGTTTCCTTTGGCGAAGCCTTGAAAGACGAGTTCAAAACGTATGCGCAAAACGTCATCAACAACGCCAAGCGCTTGGCGGAGACATTGACGAAAGAGGGCATTCAGCTTGTTTCAGGCGGAACCGACAACCACCTTGTGCTTGTTGACCTTCGTTCTCTCGGCATTACGGGCAAAATCGCCGAAAATGTACTTGATGAAGTCGGAATAACAGTGAACAAAAACGCGATTCCGTATGATCCGGAAAAGCCTTTTGTCACAAGCGGAATTCGCGTCGGTACAGCAGCGGTTACAAGCCGCGGCTTTGACCTTGAAGCGATCGAAGAAGTGGGAGCGATTATCGCGCTCGCGCTGAAAAACCATGATGACAAGGCGAAGCTTGAAGAAGCGGAAAACCGCGTAAAAGCCCTGACAGACAAATTTCCTTTATATACAGGATTGGACTACTAAGATGAATCCCGCCGCCCCTTAAATGGGCGGCTTTTTGCCGTGTTTGCGCCGATTTTAGTTGAAACCTGCTGTTTTTTTTTGTAGAATCAATAGAAGTGTGAAAAAATGACCGTTTTTTCGGAAACAACAAAAAGGAGCTGAAAACGGAAATGGGAAAGGTATACGTATTTGACCACCCGCTTATACAGCATAAGCTTACATACATCCGCGATGTAAAGACCGGAACGAAAGAGTTCAGGGAGCTTGTGGACGAGGTTGCAACGCTGATGGCGTTTGAAATAACGCGCGATCTTCCTCTTCAAGAAGTCGATGTTGAAACACCTGTTCAAAAAGCTAAATCAAACGTGATCGCCGGTAAAAAACTCGGCGTTGTTCCGATTCTCAGAGCAGGGCTTGGAATGGTGGACGGCATTTTGAAGCTGATCCCGGCGGCAAAGGTCGGTCATGTGGGGCTTTACCGAGATCCAGAAACGCTAAAGCCTGTTGAATACTATGTCAAGCTTCCGTCTGATGTCGAAGAACGCGAATTCATCGTTGTTGATCCGATGCTTGCAACCGGTGGCTCGGCCGTCGAAGCGCTGAACAGCCTGAAGAAACGCGGTGCGAAAAACATCCGTTTTATGTGCCTGATCGCAGCACCGGAAGGCGTTGATGAAGTTCAGAAGCACCATCCGGACGTCGATATTTACATCGCTGCACTCGATGAAAAATTAAATGAAAAAGGATATATCGTTCCCGGCTTGGGCGATGCCGGAGACCGGATGTTCGGAACGAAATAAAGACAAGAAAATCCTGAAAAAGGGTTTTCTTTTTTTGTGTTTTATTCCATAATTAAACATGTATGCGGTAAATAAGGCGGAATTGTGAACATTTTGTGAGAAGCTTCCTGATTATGAAAAGTTTTTTAACTTTAAACAGATTGACACCTTAGGGGGGCTATTGTATGCTAAAATAGGCTATTATGATAAGGTTTTCATAGCGGTTATCATAATGACCAGTCCTCTGTTAAAATCCTTTGAAAACCCCATATTGGCAGGCGACAGACTGAATTTCACCCGACCAATTTCAGGGTGTGTGAAGTCTTGAACAGAACGCTTTGTTCTGTCGAATGGTCAACCGCCTAGTTTACCGTAATCATAGATAGATATATTAAAATTTTTCATCAGGAGCGTATTTAATGACCGATGCAAGTCTTTCATTCCGTAGGCAACAGAAATATATGTTATATATTTTAGCAGTCTGCGTGTTAGGCTATGGATTTTTGCCATATCAGGCGGTTTTTTTAGGCCTGATTACCGGCGCTGTTTTCGGCAATTTCAATCTCTGGCTGCTGACCAAGAGGATGCAGGCCTTTGACAAAGCAGTGGCGAAGGGCAAAATGATCCGCTCTATCGGGACCGCCTCCAGACTGTGCAATGCCATCATAGCGGCGGCCATTGCTTTCAAATTTCCTGAGTATATTCATTTGGCAGGCGTCATTGTGGGGTTGATGACAATTTACCCTGTCATTATGATAGATTCCTTTATCCAGCTAAAACGTTCATCAATGGAAGAGAGGTGAAAACCCTTTGAATCACGAATCCAGAACAGTTGAGTTTCTAGGCCTTACCTTTGATTTAACAAGCGTTCTCATGATCACCGTAACAAGCATCATCGTCTTTCTGATAGCGGTGCTGACCACAAGAACACTTGCGATCCGCCCCGGGAAAGCACAGAACTTCATGGAGTGGATTGTCGATTTTGTGCGCAATATTATCGGCAGTACAATGGATCTTAAAATCGGCAGAGACTTTCTCGCCCTCGGCGTGACGCTTTTAATGTACATATTTGTTGCAAATATGCTCGGCCTGCCGTTTTCCATTACAGTCGGCCATGAATTATGGTGGAAATCGCCGACAGCAGATCCTGCGGTTACATTAACTCTTGCCGTAATGGTTGTGTCGCTGACCCATTATTACGGGGTGAAGAGAAAAGGGTTGAAGGAATACGCTTTGGATTTCGTCAGACCGATTCCGTACTTGGTTCCGCTGAAAATCATAGAAGAATTCGCGAACACATTAACATTGGGATTGCGTCTTTACGGTAACATTTTTGCCGGCGAAATTTTGCTCGGCCTATTGGCGGGACTGGCGACTAACTTCTATTCCCAAAACATTTTCCTGGGACTGGTCGGAACGGTTGGCGCGGTTGTGCCGATGATCGTTTGGCAGGCGTTCAGCTTGTTCGTAGGTACAATCCAGGCATTCATTTTCACGATGCTGACAATGGTTTACATGTCTCACAAAGTTAGTCATGAACATTAATAATAAGACATATCCGATAAGGATAACAATTAAAGGAGGAACTTTTTCATGAATTTAATAGCAGCTGCAATCGCAATTGGATTAGGTGCACTTGGTGCAGGTATTGGTAACGGTTTGATCGTATCACGTACGGTAGAAGGCATCGCTCGCCAGCCTGAAGCTGGTAAAGAGTTAAGAACGCTTATGTTCATCGGGGTTGCATTGGTTGAGGCCCTTCCGATTATCGCCGTTGTAATTGCCTTCCTAGCATTCTTCGGCTAAAAGCCTAGATATCTTTAGTAAATGGCGAAGATCACTTATGGCCTTCGCCATTGCTTTATGGTTGCTTGAACTGTCCGGCCCGCAGGAAGCCCTCTTTTGATAGAGGGGGGTTTTTCAAACGGTCTTGAGAGATAATCTGCAAGAAGGGAGTTGCCGTATTCGATGTCTTTTATACCACAGGTTATGGGAGCAGGAGTTGGGTTTAACGCCGGAACGATGCTGTTCCAGCTTGTTGCCATGTTGATTTTATTAGCGCTCTTGAAGAAATACGCTTTAGGACCGCTGTTAAATATAATGAAAGAACGCGAAGACTACATCACAGGCGAAATTACGTCTGCCGAGAAAAAGCATGAAGAAGCGAAAAAACTCATTGAAGAGCAGCAGGCGCTTTTGAAGGAAGCACGCGAAGAATCCCATTCGCTCATTGAAAATGCGAAAAAACTGGGAGAGCAGCAAAAAGAAGAAATCATTAAGGCTGCGCGCCAGGAAGCGGAGCGCATGAAAGAATCCGCAAGAAGCGAGATCGTCAAGGAAAGAGATCAGGCTGTCAGCGCACTGCGCGAACAAGTGGCTTCACTTTCCGTCATGATCGCTTCGAAAGTAATCGAAAAAGAGCTGGACGAACAAGCTCAGGAAAAATTAATCCAGGATTATCTTAAAGAAGTAGGAGAAAGCCGATGAGCCAATCAGCTGTCTCAAAACGCTATGCAGCCGCTCTTTTTGATATCGCGCTTGAGTCCAAGCTTGTGAACGAAATAGAAGAAGAGCTGACCGTTGTTAAACAACTGTTTTCAGAGCATAAAAAACTGATCGCCGTGCTGAGCCATCCAAAAGTGCCGTCAGAAAAGAAAAAGCAAATCTTAAAAGATTCGTTCGGGTCTGCCTCGACTGCAGTCTTGAACACGCTGTACCTTTTGATTGACAGAAGCCGCATTTCGATCGTGCCGGATCTTGCCGACGAATATGTCAAAATGGCCAACAGGCATCGCCAGACAGAAGACGCGGTCGTGTATTCTGTCAAACCGCTCAGCGAAGAAGAAATTTTTTCTTTTTCCCAAGTGTTTGCAAAAAAAGCCGGAGCCGCTTCATTACGCGTGAAAAACGAAGTGGACCCGGATCTGATAGGCGGAGTGAAAATCCGCATTGGAAACCGCATCTATGACGGCAGCGTAAGCGGAAAGCTTGCCCGCATAGAGCGCCAATTAGCAGGTGAAAATCGAAAGAAGGGGTGAAACCTAAGTGAGCATCAAAGCTGAAGAAATTAGCACTCTCATAAAACAGCAAATTGAAAACTATCAGTCTGAAATAGAAGTTCACGACGTAGGTACGGTTATTCAGGTTGGTGACGGTATCGCACGCGTACACGGCCTTGACAACTGTATGTCAGGTGAGCTTGTTGAATTTTCAAACGGAGTTTTAGGCCTTGCCCAAAACCTTGAAGAATCCAACGTAGGTATCGTTATTTTAGGACCTTTCAAAGACATCCGCGAAGGCGATGAAGTGAAAAGAACGGGCCGGATTATGGAAGTCCCTGTCGGCGAAGAGCTGCTTGGACGCGTCGTCAATCCTCTAGGCCAGCCTGTCGACGGACTCGGTCCGGTGTTAACGAGCAAAACCCGTCCGATTGAAAGTCCGGCTCCGGGGGTTATGGATCGTAAATCCGTACACGAGCCGCTTCAAACGGGAATCAAATCAATCGATGCTTTAATTCCGATCGGCCGCGGCCAGCGTGAGCTGATTATCGGTGACCGTCAAACGGGTAAAACGTCGATTGCGATCGACACAATTCTGAATCAGAAAGACCAGGATATGATTTGTATCTATGTCGCGATCGGTCAGAAAGAATCAACAGTCCGCGGCGTTGTCGAAACGCTTCGCAAACACGGCGCCCTTGACTATACGATCGTTGTGACGGCTTCCGCTTCACAGCCTGCTCCTTTACTGTACCTTGCGCCGTACGCAGGGGTTGCGATGGGAGAGGAATTCATGTACAACGGCAAGCACGTGCTGGTTGTATATGACGACCTTTCAAAACAGGCTACCGCATATCGTGAACTGTCCTTGCTTCTTCGCCGTCCTCCTGGCCGTGAAGCATTCCCTGGAGATGTATTCTATCTTCACTCCCGTTTGCTTGAGCGCGCTGCAAAACTGAGCGACGCCAAAGGCGGAGGATCTTTGACGGCACTTCCGTTCGTTGAAACGCAAGCAGGCGACATTTCGGCGTACATTCCGACAAACGTCATTTCAATCACTGACGGACAAATCTTCCTGCAGTCTGATTTGTTCTTCTCTGGCGTGCGTCCTGCGGTCAACCCGGGATTGTCTGTATCCCGTGTCGGCGGATCCGCGCAAATCAAAGCGATGAAGAAAGTTGCCGGTACGCTGCGTCTTGATTTGGCATCATACCGTGAGCTTGAAGCATTCGCACAATTCGGCTCAGATTTGGATAAAGCGACACAGGCGAAGCTGAATCGCGGAGCCCGTACGGTTGAAGTACTTAAACAGGATCTGCACAAACCGCTTCGCGTTGAAAAGCAGGTTGCGATTCTTTATGCTCTGACAAGAGGCTTCCTTGACGATGTGCCTGTTGAGGATATCAGACGCTTTGAAGAAGAGCTCTTTATGTATCTTGACCAAAATCATAAAGATCTGCTCGATTCAATCGCGCAGACAGGAAACCTTCCTGCCGATGAGGACATGAAGGGTGCAATCGAAGGCTTTAAACGCACGTTCGCGCCAAGCAACTAAACAAAAAAGAGTGAGAAAAAGGCTATCTTTTTCTCTCTTTTTCACGTCAATGCGAAGGAATTTGAAAACAAAAAGGTGGTGAAACCTTTTGGCCTCATTACGGGATATTAAATCCAGGATTGCTTCAAATAAAAAAATGAGTCAAATTACGAAAGCCCAGGAAATGGTTTCTGCTTCAAAGCTGAACAGGGCTGAAAACAAAGCGAAATCGTTTGTTCCTTATATGGAAAAAATGCAGGAAGTCGTTGCCGATATAGCGATCGGATACACAGGCAGGCACCCGATGATGTCAAGCCGCCCGGTGAAGCGGACCGGATACCTTGTCATCACAGCTGACCGCGGCTTGGCGGGGGCGTTTAACGCAAACGTGCTCCGCAAGGCGTATCAAAGGATTCAGGAACGCCATCAATCCAAAGATGAGTATGCGGTCATCGCTGTCGGAAGAATGGGCCGTGATTTCTTTAAAAAGCGCGGAATTCCTGTCATTTCTGAAATGACAGGGATCAGGGACGAAGTGACGTTTTCAGAAATCAAAGATTTGGCGAACAGCACGGTGCAAATGTTTATTGACGAAACCTTTGATGAACTGTATTTGTTCTACAACCATTTTGTCAGCGCGATTTCCCAGGAGGTAACGGAGAAAAAGCTGCTGCCTTTGACAGATATTGCGCCTAACAAGAAAAAGACGTCATTTGAGTTTGAACCGGATGAAGAAGAGATTCTGGAAGTGCTCCTTCCCCAGTATGCGGAAAGCTTGATTTTTGGCGCGCTTCTTGACAGCAAAGCGAGCGAACATGCTGCGAGAATGACGGCGATGAGAAATGCGACAGACAATGCAAAAGAGATTATCGCCGACCTTGAACTGTCATACAACCGTGCCCGTCAGGCATCGATTACGCAGGAAATTACGGAAATTGTCGGCGGTGCAGCTGCCTTAGAATAGAAAAAGTTTGTCAGGAGGGATAGAGATGAAAAAAGGACGCGTTAGCCAGGTATTGGGACCGGTCGTTGACGTTCGTTTTGAAGACGGTCACTTACCTGAAATATATAATGCGATTAAAATTTCACACAAAGCGCAAAACGAAAACGAAGTAGACGTTGAACTGACGCTTGAAGTAGCGCTGCATCTGGGCGATGATACAGTTCGTACGATTGCGATGGCATCTACGGACGGCGTAACGCGCGGAATGGAAGCCGTCGATCTTGGAGAGCCGATCTCCGTTCCTGTAGGAAGCGCGACGCTTGGACGCGTATTCAACGTGCTTGGAGAGAAAATCGATCTGGATGAGCCGCTCGCGGCTGATACTCCGAAAGATCCGATCCACAGAAAAGCGCCTGAATTTGATCAGCTGTCAACAGAGGTTGAAATTTTAGAGACGGGAATCAAAGTTGTCGACTTGCTTGCTCCGTACATTAAAGGCGGAAAGATCGGCCTGTTCGGCGGTGCGGGTGTTGGTAAAACGGTATTGATTCAGGAGCTTATCAACAACATCGCTCAAGAGCACGGCGGTATCTCAGTGTTTGCAGGCGTTGGAGAGCGTACACGTGAAGGTAATGACCTTTACTATGAAATGAAAGATTCCGGTGTTATCAATAAAACGGCAATGGTTTTCGGCCAGATGAACGAGCCGCCTGGCGCACGGATGCGCGTTGCGCTTACTGGACTCACTATGGCTGAGCATTTCCGTGATAAAGAAGGCCAGGACGTATTGTTCTTTATCGATAATATCTTCCGGTTCACACAAGCAGGATCTGAAGTATCCGCCTTGCTTGGCCGCATGCCTTCAGCAGTTGGTTATCAGCCGACGCTTGCGACCGAAATGGGTCAGCTTCAGGAACGGATCACATCAACTAATGTCGGATCTGTTACGTCGATTCAGGCGATTTACGTCCCTGCGGATGACTACACTGACCCGGCGCCGGCTACGACGTTCGCTCACTTGGATGCGACGACGAACCTTGAGCGTAAGCTGTCGGAAATGGGGATTTATCCTGCGGTTGACCCGCTTGCATCCACTTCCCGTGCGCTTTCGCCTGAAATCGTCGGTGAAGAGCACTATCAAGTGGCGCGCAGCGTTCAGCAAATCCTGCAGCGCTACAAAGAGCTTCAGGATATCATCGCGATGCTCGGAATGGATGAGTTGTCTGATGAAGATAAGCTGGTCGTAAGCCGTGCTCGCCGCGTACAATTCTTCCTGTCGCAAAACTTCCACGTAGCTGAACAGTTCACTGGACAAAAAGGTTCTTACGTACCTGTCAAAGAAACTGTAAAAGGCTTCAAAGAAATCCTTGAAGGCAAGTATGACCACCTTCCTGAGGATGCGTTCCGCCTTGTCGGCCGGATCGAAGAAGTTGTCGAAAAAGCGAAGGAAATGGGTGTAGAAGTCTAAACGGGTCCTAGGAGGGTAAAAGCATGAAGACCTTAAAAGTCAATATCGTTACTCCCGACGGCCCAGTATACGATGCGGACATAGAAATGGTAAGCGTTCGGGCAGAGAGCGGTGAGCTGGGCATTTTGCCCGGCCATATTCCGACGGTTGCTCCGCTAAAAATTGCTGCAGTCCGTCTGAAAAAAGACGGTCAAACTGAGCTGGTTGCCGTCAGCGGGGGAATAGTGGAAGTACGCCCTGATCATGTCACCATTCTGGCACAGACGGCTGAAACATCTGAAGAAATCGACAAAGAACGCGCCTTGGCCGCAAAACGGCGTGCAGAGGAACGTCTGCAAAAACATTCTCCAGATATTGACATCGTTCGGGCTGAGCTTGCTTTAAAACGAGCGATTAATCGACTTGAAGTTGCAAAATAAAGATTTTGATCCTTCCCATTTGCATGGGAAGGATCTTTTATATGTGAAATGTTGAAAAAAGTTCACAAATTGTTCAACTTTTTGATTTGAATCTCTCTATAATCAAAATAGTAAGCTATTTTCTCTTCCTTTTTGGAGAGGGATTATCTTTTCACCTAATCTACTTTCCGCAGTCATTCTTCAAACAGGGGACCTCCCGGATATGGAAAGAAGTTCTATGCACATTAGTATTAACACCAAACATTAAAACTGATAAAATAATTTGCAATGATCAGCGTTTATCCTTATTCCGCATCAGAAGAGAAAACGTAAGGAGGCGTCATCAGTAATGGAAGAGATCGGACAACAGGCTGCTGTCAGTATTTTCGTTCATCTTTTTTTTATTGCATTGACCTGGTGGGCTCTTCTGGCGGTCAACATCGATCCGCTTATCAGGAAGGGAAAAATCCTGCAGGCGAGGCTCTTGATGATTTTGCTCACGATAGCGATCGGCTCAACGGTCAGCAACTTTTTCTTGGATTATCTTTATTATTCCAAACAGCTGCAAAATTTATTTTTATAATTCGCCAATCGGTATTTGAGTATGGACAAATGTGGGATAAAACCGCGGTCAGTCCATCGGCAAATTTGCGGGACTGACCTTGTTTTTCCACGTATGCTTTTCCTTCGATCCGTCAAAAATGGAGAGTAGGAGAGGATGGTGCGTGATGAAAAATAAACAAACGGTTAACGCCCTCATTTTTATTGTGATTTTATTTCTGGCCGTTCACGTATTTAGAACGCTTGATGCCGCGGGGAATACACCGCTTGAGCAGCTTGCCGAAGGGTTGGTCCGCCACGATATTATTCTTGAAGAATGGACGCTGCATACAAAAAAACAGTTTTCGCTTAATGAAAAAGAATTTTTTGAAAAAGTGCAACATTTAAAGAAGCAATATCGACAGTATGAATGGACTTTTACAAGGGAAGACGGCACAGTAAAAGCGACTGGAATGTATGCTGACCCAAAAAATCGCGTCCGCTCAAAAATACATGTGGTCTCTACCCTCAAAAACGAGGAACCTGTTTCGTATATATTATATGAGCAAAAAGGCGCGGGCCTACGGGAAAACTGGAACGATACATATGAGCAGTTTGAACGGGATGCATTCGATATAATGCGAGAAAAGACCGCAGTTTTTACTTGTCTAAAGGGCCATCTAAATGGTATGATGGATGTTGTTTTGCAAAAAAAAGCAAACGAGCTATTGAAAGAATTTAACGCAACGTCAGTTGAGGATTTAATCGAACCAAATTTCGTATCTGTTTCTGCCTTTACTAACGAGTGGAAGGAATCCATCAAAACAAAAAAACATCAAATGAATTTGCAAGTCTCGCTTAGAAACGCGGGAATGGGCGAAAAACTTACCGTCACGGTTGGAACACCAATCGTCACGACTGAATATTAATATAGAGAAATTGGGACGCGGAGGGGAATACCTTGGAAAAAATCATCGTCCGCGGCGGTCGAAAGTTAAACGGCACAGTCAAAGTTGAAGGAGCAAAAAATGCCGTTTTACCAGTAATCGCTGCATCTTTATTAGCCAGTGAAGAAAAAAGCGTAATATGTGATGTGCCTACGCTCTCCGATGTATATACGATTAACGAAGTGTTACGTCATTTAGGCGCAAATGTTCATTTTGAAAATAATACAGTTACAGTTGATGCATCTCGTGCTTTATCAACTGAGGCTCCGTTTGAATATGTTCGGAAAATGCGTGCATCTGTATTGGTAATGGGTCCGCTTCTTGCTCGCACAGGCCATTCTAGAGTGGCACTCCCTGGAGGATGTGCGATCGGATCAAGACCGATTGACCAGCATCTGAAAGGTTTTGAAGCAATGGGGGCTAAGATTAAGGTCGGAAACGGCTTTATTGAAGCAACTGTTGAAGGCCGCCTTCAGGGCGCTAAGATTTACCTTGATTTCCCTAGTGTCGGAGCGACCGAAAACCTGATTATGGCTGCCTCTTTGGCTGAGGGCACGACGACTCTTGAAAACGTTGCGAAAGAGCCTGAAATCGTCGACTTGGCCAATTACATTAATGCAATGGGTGGAAAAATCCGAGGTGCCGGTACGGGCACCATTAAAATTGAAGGTGTTAAAACGCTCCACGGCGCCAAGCACACCATTATCCCTGACCGGATTGAAGCGGGAACTTTCATGGTAGCCGCTGCGATCACGCAAGGGAATGTTCTCGTGCAGGGAGCTGTTCCTGAGCATTTGACATCTTTAATTGCGAAAATGGAAGAAATGGGCGTTCAAATTATCGAAGAAGCAGACGGTCTTCGGATTATCGGTCCGGCAGAATTAAAGCCGATCGATTTAAAGACAATGCCGCATCCGGGCTTCCCGACTGATATGCAGTCGCAGATGATGGCCCTTTTAATGCGTGCAAACGGAACGAGCATGATTACGGAAACCGTATTCGAAAACCGCTTCATGCATGCCGAAGAATTCCGCCGAATGAACGGAGATATTAAAATTGAAGGGCGTTCTGTCATCATTAACGGTCCTGTCCAGCTTCAAGGCGCAGAGGTGGCCGCAACAGACTTGCGTGCAGGTGCGGCTCTGGTTCTTGCCGGTCTTGTTGCTGACGGACATACACGCGTTACAGAGTTAAAGCATTTGGATCGGGGATATGTCAACTTCCATCAAAAACTCGCGAACCTTGGTGCTGATATTGAACGCGTTAATGATGAAGAAGTTCATCTTGAAAATAAAGAAGTTGTATCAGATGTTAATGCATAATATTTTATGAATCAGTATGTCGAGCAGACATACTGATTTTTGTTTTATCGTTCAATCATTCTATATCAATATGTCTCCCATATCTATCATTATGTACCGAAAGCGCGGTTTACATACATATAGAGAGCCAAAAAGTACTGTCATATTAGCTTGTCCCCGCCCATAAAATGAAAGAGACAAAACAGAAATGGGGGCAGCTAATTTGAAACAGCTATTTATTGTACTAGCAGGGATTTGCATGCTGATTTTACTCGTACCAACACTGCTTGTTCTTCCTTTTCACGGGGAAGCCGGGACGCCAAAGACCGCCAAACACACCGGGATAAAGAAGGAAAAAGAGCCGGCGGCATTAAAAAAGTCTCCCGTTTCGATTCCGGTCTACAGAACGGCTGACCGCCAAGTAGAAGATATCCCGCTTGAAGAGTATGTCATCGGGGTCGTCGCCTCTGAAATGCCGGCTGATTTTGAAATCGAAGCTTTGAAAGCACAAGCGCTTGCAGCACGCACGTACATCGTGAGGCAAATGGTATCAGATCAAGCCGTCCAATCTCCGAAAGGTTCGCTTGTCGATGATACGCAAATGTTTCAGGTGTATAAAAGCAAATCAGAGCTTCGCCGGATTTGGAAGGATGATTATGACTGGAAAATCAAGAAAGTGACACAAGCTGTTGCCAGTACACAAGGAAAAATTTTAACCTATGACCATAAACCGATTGATGCTTCATTCTTTTCGACGAGCAACGGCTACACGGAAAATGCAGGAGCCTATTGGACAAGTGATATCCCTTATCTGAAAAGCGTAAAAAGCGCCTGGGATAAACAATCGCCCAAATTTTTAAATCACAAAACCTTTACGGTCGCTGAATTCGAGACAAAGCTCGGCGTTACGCTCGATGGTTCGGCAAACGTCGGAAATATAACGAAGCGGACTCCGGGAAAGCGCGTGGCAACGGCTGTGATCAACGGAAAGAAGCTGGATGGAAGGGATATTCGCGAAAAGCTTGACCTGAAATCGGCCGATTTTGATTGGAAAAGGAAAGGAAACCAAATCATCATCACGACGAGGGGATTCGGCCACGGCGTCGGAATGAGCCAATATGGGGCTCATTATATGGCGAAGGACGGAAAAAAAGCAGAGGACATCGTCAAATATTATTACAAAGGAACAGCAGTATCCAACGCAGGTGAGTTTTTAAACAAATATACGGCAAAAAAATAGGTTACCAAATGTGTCAACGCAATGACGCTCATCTGCCTGAAATCAGGATACAAATATTTCAAAATTAATGTGCCAGAGGGCTTGTCGAACAGCGTCCAAAGAACGTTAATTCGATGCAGACGAGCGGCGGGCCGGGTGTTAATGACCAATTGAAGCGCTTCATATATGCAAAAGTAAATAACGGTGAAGAGGAGGCATGCCCTATTTATTTCTCCCTGGTGTTCTTCTACGATAATAAGTGTTTAGCATCTTAAAAATGAAAGGAGACAGGGGAGAATGAAGAAAAAACTCACAGTAGGTATTCTGACAGCCTTGGTTTTAAGCTTGGGATCGCCTGCTTTTGCGGCGGAAAAGAAGCAGGAGGCAGCTGTTGCAGAAGATGCGCCTAACGTTGCGATCATGCTTGATGCAAGCGGAAGCATGGCGAAAAAAATCGATGGAGTAACGAAGTACGAGCTTGCCAAACAAGAAGCCTTCAACTTCAGCTCCAAGCTTCAGAATACAAATGTACTTATGCGGGTTTTCGGTTCAGAGGGAAACAATAAAAATTCAGGAAAGATCCAATCTTGTAATGCAATCAGAGGTGTATACGGTTTCCAGCCATTTGAGGAACAAAGCTTCCGCAACTCATTGAACGGCATCAAGCCGACAGGCTGGACGCCGATTGCAAACGCGCTGCAGGACGCCAAAAATGCATTTGACCAGCTTGACAATAGCGGGAAAAACGTTGTTTATCTGCTGACAGACGGTGAAGAAACGTGCGGAGGAAATCCTGTCAAAGTAGCGACAGAATTGCGCAAATCAGACCGCGACACGGTTGTCAATGTCATCGGTTTTGACTACGGCAGAGGATATCACGGCCAGCTGACGAGCATTGCAAAAGCTGGAGGCGGCGAATATTTCGAGGCTAAAACGAAAAACGACATTAAAAAAATCTTTACTCAGGAAGCCGTCAAGCTTTCAAAATAATGATTGAAGGCCCGCGGAGATAGCCGCGGGCTTTTTTTGTGCGTATGACATTACAAATGTTAAGTTCCTGTGTCAGAACCTTGAACACCTCTCCATCCTTAGGCGGTGTTATCGGCTGTCTCTGCACTTTTTTGGGAGGATCATGGCTTTTTTAGCAGACTTTATTGGTAGGACTTAAGTGAAATTGTCGTTCGAAACGAGTAAGAATTTTGAAAATCAAGCGATTTCAAAAAGGATTTACGGCCTATTTATTTCTGTCAGACCTTCTTTTACGATGTTTGTGAACTTGTTCCCGGGGGGACAAGCTCTTGAAAACCAATTGAAGAGAGGAATGTGAAAGGATGAAAAAAGGACTCGCTTTATTGTCCACGTTCGCGATTGCTTTGTCTTTGGCACCGTCGGCTTTTGCGGCTGAAGGCGGAAATGCTGCGGACAGCAGCAAAAAAGACGTACAAAACGTCGCGATTGTACTCGATGCAAGCGGAAGCATGGCAAGAAAAATCGATGGGGAAAAGAAATTCGACATCGCCAAAGATTCTGTCAACGATTTCGCTGATTTGCTTTCAGACGATGCGAATGTCATGCTGAATGTGTTCGGACATAAAGGTAACAACAAATTATCAGGAAAAGCGGAATCATGCGGAACGACAGAAACGCTTTTTGATTTGCAGCCGTTTTCGACAGACGGATTCCAAACGGCATTAAGCGGAATCAAGCCTACAGGCTGGTCTCCGATTGCAAAATCTCTTTATGATGTAAAAGATCAACTGTCTGATAAAGACGGGAAAAATTACGTCTACATCGTGACAGACGGTGAGGAAACGTGCGGAGGAGACCCTGTTCAAGCAGCAAAAGACCTGCGCAAATCCAATATCAAAACGATCGTCAATATCGTTGGTTTTGATGTGCAAACGGCAAATGAAAAAACGAAGCTGCAAAATGTAGCAGAAGCAGGCGGAGGCAAATTGATTGAAGCCGATTCAGCGGCAGAATTTAAACAAGTATGGAAAGAAGAAGGCGAAAAACTGTCTGACTAATCCATATTGGAAAGGGGCGGCATCCGGAGGCCGCCTCTTTTGATATGATCTTATTCTATCGTCATCTCAAGTTCTTCAATGCGTTTTTCAACGTAGCGCTGATCTTTTCTTGAATGAAAGGTTTCCGCTTTTTCAATAATGACCTCTGTGTTATACTCGGGAATTTTGGCATGGCTTTCATACATGCCTTTAGGAATCAGCACATTACCCTCAGGCCAGTAGACGGCGGCGTTTCCCTGCTTCACATCCGCAAATTTGGCACGTCCCTGAAAGGTTCCGAAACGGTTGAACAGGACGATCGCTTCGCCGTTTTTTATATCAAGCGCTTCAGCGTCTTTCGGGTTAATTATGACGTCATAGCGGTCCGCATCATTAAACGGATCTTTTTTGCTGTAAATCATGGAGTTAAACTGTTTTCCGCGCCTTGTTGTTACATAGAAGCGTCCTTCCGTCTGCCTGTTTTCAGGAAGGTCAACAGGGATCAGATTTCCCTTTCCGTCGGCTGTCGGACATATGCCGCCCTCGCAAAGCCAGGCGCCTCCCCATTGAAAGACGTCCCCGCGCTTTTTCAAATGCTGAATCCCGTCATAGTTCCGGTTGGCAACGGCAATTTCCCGGCGGATTTCCGCAACGTTTTTGAAATCGATCAGCTCTTTGTCTTCCGGCCGGACGCGTTTGGCGAGATCGATATAGATGTCCCATTCTGAACGGGATTCACCGATTCGCGGCCCTTTAATTTCCGGGCTGAAGTAGACCATCCGCTCTGTGCTCGTCGAAGTCCCGCCGCCGGGCTGTTCATATCTCGTCATCGCCGGCAGCACGATGACTTCTTCTTTTGCATCAAGAAGCGTCGATGTGTTCAATATAATATCCTGATGAACCCTGAGTTCGGCCTCCTGAAGGGCTTTTTCGATAAAAGCGGGATCAGGCATCGTTTCCAGAAAGTTGCCGCCGCTCGTGTAAAACACTTTTGCTTTTTTCGGATGATCGTCGGGAAGAAGCATGTTTTCGATTGTCTGACCGATTGTGTCTCCCTGCCACCCCGGAATCCGAAAGCCCCAAATCTTCTCAATCCGCGCCCTATGTTCTTCATCGAAATCACCGCCGGGCAATGCGAACGGGTCTGCTCCCATTTCGCCTGAACCCTGAACGCCGCTGTGACCCCTGATCGGCATGACGCCGCAATGTTGTCTCCCGATAAAGCCTTGCAGGAGGGCGAGGTTTGCCACCTGTGAGATGTTGTCGGTCGCAAACCGATGCTGGGTGAGCCCCATGCTCCAGACGAAAACGCCTGTATTCGCACGGGCGAGCAATAGGGCAAATTCTTTCATTCTCTCCTTTGACAAACCGGATGACGCTTCAAGTGCATTCCATGTTAGCTTTGATATATGCCGTTTTAGCTCTGTAAAGCCGTTTGTGTGCGTTTTGACAAAGGTCCGGTCGATCGCTGAACCAGGTGCATGCTCCTCCATGTCAAACCAGTGCTTCATCACGCCGTTTATGAAGGCGATGTCCCCGCCGATATTGACTTGATACACATCATCGACGATCTTCGTTCCGAAAAGAGCGCTTTCAGGTATTGACGGAATCCAGTAGTTTTCCATGGCGGGTTCTCTGTATGGATTGATCATGATGATTTTTGTCCCCGCTTTTTTGGCGGCGTACATATATTTGGTGGAAACGGGCTGATTGTTGGCGGCGACAGACCCCCAGAAGACGAGGACGTCCGTGCCGATCCAGTCCCGGTAGCTGCAGCTGGAAGCGCCGATTCCGAGCGAGCGTTTTAAAGCCGTTTTGCTTGGCGAATGGCAGATCCTTGATGCATTGTCAATGTTGTTTGTGCCGAGAAAGCGGGCCGCCTTTGCCGCCGTGTAATAGACTTCATTGGTAATGCCGCGGGCGGTCAGATAAAATGCTAGCTGTCTGCCGTCAATCGATCTGATCTTGCCGGCGATCCGGCCGAGCGCCTCGTCCCACGATATTCTCGAGAAAGTTCTTTCGCCTTTTTTTCTGGACAACGGATAGGGGATGCGGCCCAATTTTCTAAGACATGAGCTGTCCAGCTCCCTCAGCTTCCCGATGTCGGCAAACAGCCATTTATCTTCTATCGCAGGCATTGTGTTTAAGCGGAGGACGTTCAGTCTTGTCGTGCATAAATGAGGGCCTGTAAGCGTCTGATCGCGCAGACCGGATACCCCGAGCGCACATCCGTCGCATACGCCTTGCGTCAAAATTCTGTAGGCGTACGGGAGGCTGTCTTTATTATCCCAGGCGGCTTTCATCGTATCTCTGATATGTTTTGGCTTTACCTTTCCAAGCCCCATCGGTGCTAGAGAGGCCCACAGTTTAGGCGCCGGCCGTTTGTCTAATTTCATCGGTCCTTCATGCTTTGTTTCTCCCATTTTCCCACTCCTTTCATCCCTTAACCGAATCGGAAAAACGAATGTCCGCTTTGTTTCTCAATTGTTTCATGTCGACCCTGATGAAAATTGATAGGCACAGTCCGATTCCGAACAGCACGGCGAAAACCGCCAAGCTCTGTGAGTAGCTTCCTGTCACATCGCGGATCCATGAGGAAAACATCGGTCCGGCGAGGCCGGCTGCAGCCCAAGCGGTCAGTATGTAACCGTGAATCGCACCGAGCTGCTTTGTCCCGAACAAATCGCCGATGTAGGCCGGAATCGCGGCAAATCCCCCTCCATAACATGTATAGATCAGCGCCATGAAAATAGAAAACATGATGTGATCTGTCATAAACGGCAGCAGCGGAAAAGCGATGAGCTGGGCGGCAAAAAAGGCGGTATACGTATTCGGACGTCCGATATAGTCCGATATGGAGGCCCAGCCGATGCGTCCCAAACCGTTGAACGCCCCTAAAATTCCGACAAGCGCAGCTGCTCCGGCGGTCGACATTCCCGCGCTTTCCTGGGCCAGCGGGGAAGCGATTGAGATGATGGCAATTCCGCATGTGACATTAATAAAGAGCATCATCCATAAATAATAAAACCGTCTTGTTTTCGCCGCCTCATTTGCGGTAAGCTGTGATAAATCCGTACTGCGGGGTCTTTTGCTTTTTTTAGAAGAAAGTCCTTTCGGCTGCCAGTCTGTTTCAGGCGGGGACAAATAAAGAGAAGAACACAGCATGATCAAAAAATAGCAGATGCCGAGGATAAAGAAGGTATTCGCAATGCCGGCAGTAACGATCAGAGCCTGCATCACCGGACCGCTGATCAAGGCTGCAAAACCGAATCCCATAATTGCAAGCCCTGTAGCGAGGCCGCGGCGGTCGGGAAACCATTTGACAAGCGAGGATACAGGCGTGATATAGCCGACGCCGAGCCCGATGCCGCCGAAGACGCCGTAAAACAAATAAAGCATCGGCAGGGATCCGAGCTGGACGGCAACCCCTGAGAACGCCACACCGGCTCCGAAGAAAAAGGCGGCAAGCATTCCGGCTTTTCTCGGGCCGTGTTTTTCGACGAAGTGTCCTAAAAAAGCGGCCGGCAAACCGAGAAACAAAATCGCGATGCTGAACGTCAGGCTGATCTGGCTCAGGCTCCAGCCGAACCGTTCTGCAAGCGGATTCGTAAAGACGCTCCATGCGTATACCGACCCGATTGACAAGTGAATGCCGACTGCGCATAAAGCAATGATCCATCTGTTTTCCACTTTTTTCATTTCGATTCCTCCTAAAGGGGAAATGAAAACCGCTATATAGAGGCAGGTGCAGGTCATTAATGATAGCGCTTTCAAAAGATAGTATCATATTTTCAAGCTATCAACAAGATGAAACTCCCAAATTTAGTCTTTGAAGGTTGTGAAACATGACGATATGCGAGTATAGTAATAGGAGAAAGGGGAGGGATTTACCAATGGGAAAAAACATCACAGCAATCCGCAGTATTTTCCGTTATGATAATGGAGAACTGACAAAAGAAGAGGATCAAATGGCGACAGAATATCCCCTGACTGTGATGGTCAACGGCGAAGAATTCGTCACGCTTGTATGCTCGCCGGACCACCTGGAAGAACTTGTGATCGGATTTCTCGCCTCTGAAGGGGTCATCCGATTTAAAAAAGAGATTAAAAGGTTTACAATAGATGAAAGTCTTGGTTTCGCATATGTTGATCTTGTCAGTTCACAAAAGCTCCGGCTTCAGGATTACACAAAACGCGTCATCGGTTCCTGCTGCGGCAAAGGCCGGCATTTTTATTTTCAGCAGGATGTCAAAACGGCTAAAACGGCTCTTCAAGTCGTGAAGATCAAGCCTGAGAACTGTTTGGCCCTTATGCGGGAAATGCAGGAAAACAGCAGGCTTTTTCAGCATACGGGAGGCGTCCACAATGCCGCTTTGTGCAGCGACGACAAGGTGATGGTGACGCGGTCTGACATCGGAAGGCACAATGCGCTGGATAAATTGTACGGATACTGTTTGCTTCATCAGATTCCGGTGCATGACAAACTGATCGTATTCAGCGGCAGAATTTCCTCTGAAGTGCTGCTGAAGGCCGCGAAAATCGGCGTTTCCGCGGTGATTTCCAAATCGGCTCCGACAGAACTTGCGATCCAGATGGCGGAGGACTTGAATATTATGACGATTGGATTTGCGAGAAACCGGTCGTTTAACGTATACACCCATCACGAACGATTACAGCTATCATAAAGGAGGCAACGCGCATGACCGCACACACAGAACAAGTATTGGATCAAAAAGGCCGGCCGCTTCGGGATTTGCGAATCTCCGTTACCGACCGCTGCAATTTACGGTGCACATATTGCATGCCTGCCGAGATTTTTGGACCGGATTATCCGTTTTTGCCGAAGGGAGAGCTGCTTTCATTTGAGGAGCTTGAACGTTTGGCGAGTCTTTTCGTCAAGGCGTTCGGGGTTGAAAAAATCCGCCTCACGGGCGGAGAGCCGCTGATGAGAAAGGATATGCCCGATTTGGTCGAAAAACTGGCACGGATTCCGGGGCTGCGCGACATTGCGATGACGACGAACGGCGTGCTGCTCCCGGTTTACGCGGAAAAGCTCAAAAAAGCCGGATTAAAGCGGGTGACGATCAGCCTCGATTCTCTTGAAGATGCCCGTTTTAAGGCGATCAACGGAAGAGGCATCCCGGTCAGCAAGGTGCTTGATGGTATCGAAGCGGCGAAGCAGGCCGGACTCGGCATCAAAATCAACATGGTCGTCCAGAAAGGGGTCAATGAAAAAGACATTTTGCCAATGGCCCGTTATTTTAAAGAAAAAGGCCATATTTTGCGGTTTATCGAGTTTATGGATGTCGGCAATTCAAACGAATGGAAGCTGAACGCCGTTGTCACGAAAGCCGATATCATCAGTCTTCTCAATGAGGAAATGCCGATTGAACCGGTCGATCCCAACTATAAAGGGGAAGTGGCAGAGAGGTACCACTACCTTGATGGTTCGGGGGAGGTCGGCTTTATTTCTTCCGTATCAGACGCTTTTTGCAGCACCTGCAACAGAGCGAGGCTATCGGCAAAAGGAGAGCTTTTTACATGCCTTTTCGCTTCAAGCGGCTTCGATCTCAGATCGCTTGTCAGAAGCGGCCGGTCCGACCAAGAACTCGCGGGCGCGATCAGCTCAGTCTGGAGAAACCGGACCGACCAGTATTCGCTTGACAGGGCGCTATCAAAGGCCGCACCGAGGAAAAAAGTTGAAATGTCTTATATCGGCGGGTAGACAACCTGCATCTGAAATCGGGGCGGCACATTGCAGGCGCCGGATCGGAAAAAATAAGCGCAAGACGATTCCAGGAAGCAAACAAACCGTTTGCTTCCTTTTTGTTTTTTCTGACATATCATCAGGTTTGGCAGGGGGAGAATGCGGTAATTTAAAAAAGCAATGGTTGAGACAGAAAGGGTGATTTGATGTTCGGATTCGACGATATCGCAAAATTTTTCTGGTCGTTTTTGCTCGTCTTTCCCGCAGTATCGATTCTTCATGTCTTGGGCCACGGCCTGATGGCGTTGCTTTTCGGAGGCAAGGCGTCCCTTGAGATCGGCATGGGCAAAAAACTGCTGAAAATCGGCCCGGTTCAGATCAGAAGCATTTACTTTATGGACTCGTTTTGTAATTACGGGGAATTAAAATACGACAACCGGATAACAAATGCGCTCATTTATGCGGGGGGATCGATATCTAATCTGGCGTCTATTTTTCTCGTGAACACGCTGATTGCAAAAGATGTGTTGGCTGAAAATATCTTTTTATACCAGTTTGTTTATTTTTCGACCTATTATGTGTTTTTTGCGCTTATTCCGGTGCGGTATTCCGAGAATCACCTTTCTGATGGAATGGCGATTTATAAAGTGCTGAGATACGGGGAAAAGTATGAGATCAATAATTAATCAATAGAAAATCCGGAGCTCCTCACCCCGGATAACAGGTTACCCTTTGACGCCGTCTGCGGACGGCTGTTTATATTGCCGTACGGCTTCGATGAATGTGTCCAAAGCATCACACCCCGCATCATACCGAAAATCTTCCTGTTCCCCGTTATTCATCACAACGATATGCTCGCCGCCTAACAATCTCCCTTTCATACGGCGAAACGATGAAATGGTGCGGTAAGGCATATCGAGATAGAACGGGGCTCCGAAAAGAGAAGAATAAAACAGCAGCCGTTTTCCGGTGGCGGCAAGAAGGCCGCGGTAGGGTGTATAGCGGGCGGCCATTTTTGCATTATAGGCGCAAAGAATGACTGATTTCACTTCTTCGTCCGGTTCGAGCCGGCTTTGAATGGCCGCTTTTCCTTCAGCGATCTCCTTCATCAAAAACACTCCCTTCAAGATGTGTTACGATCTTCCTGAATAAAAGTTTCGCCGCTTCACTAAAATAAAGCTCCCGGTTTAGTCAAAAATAAAGTATATTAAAGGAGTTGACAAAAAGACGTCCTGTAACTAAAATAATTACAACGGTGGTGAAAACATATGGTAAACAGCCGTCTTGCTGTTGCAATTCATATTCTTTCTTTAATCGCGTCAAATCCGCGCGAGCAGGTTTCTTCAGAAATCATTGCCGGGAGCGTCAATACGAATCCGGTTGTCATCAGGCGCATGATCAGCCTCTTGAAAAAAGCGGACATCCTGACGTCGCGGCCCGGTGTTGCTGGCGCCAGCCTGAAAAGGGCTCCCGAGGACATTTCCCTGCTTGATATTTACCGCGCAGTCCAAAGTCAGGAAGAACTGTTTGCAATCCACGAAAAACCAAATCCGGACTGTCCGGTCGGGAAACGAATTCAATCAACGCTCGATGAAACCTTTTACAGCGTTCAGCGGGCAATGGAAAACGAATTGGCCAGCAAATCGCTTAAAGACATATTATTTCATCTCTTGTAAACGAGAGATGATTTTTCACCGCCTGGATGTAACTGAATTTGTTACAAAAATGAAAATGGAGGTTGTAACAATGAAAATCGGCATTATCGGGGCCAGCGGAAAAGCGGGCAAATTGATTTTAAAAGAAGCGGCAGGAAGGGGACACGACGTGACGGCGATTGTCAGAGACGCATCAAAAGCCGAAGGCAGCGGTGCGGCCGTCATTGAAAAAGACGTTTTTGATCTGAAGCCGGAAGATGTGAAAGGTCTTGATGTCGTGGTCAATGCGTTTGGCGCTGCGCCGGGGCAGGAGCACCTTCACGTTGAAGCGGGAAGAAAACTGATCGATTTGTTCAAGCAGGTTCCTGAAACAAGATTGATTGTTGTCGGAGGGGCGGGCAGCCTTTACGTTGATGAAGAAAAAACAACCCAGCTGTACAACACGCCTGAATTCCCGAAAGAATATCTGCCGACAGCAAAAAATCAAGGGCAGAATTTAGAGGATTTAAAACAATCAAGCGGTTTGAAATGGACTTTTATCAGCCCTGCGGCCTTTTTCAATCCTGAAGGAAAACGCACGGGCTCCTATCAAAAAGGACAGGAAAACCTCATCGTCAATTCCGCTGGAGAGAGCTATATCAGCTATGCGGACTACGCCATTGCGGTTGTAGACGAAGCCGAAAACGGCGAGCATATCAATGAACGGTTTACGGTTGTAGGTGAAGCGGAATAAATGTTAAGAGGGCCTTTCGGGAAAAAGGCTCTTTTTCATGCTATTCGAAGTTATACTGGATTTCATTGTATCCGGCAACGGCTCCGATGCAAAACAAAATAATAAAGAATATGATAAATAATAAAACAAGGACAACATTCGCCCCCAGATAAAACACTTCCCATTTTATAAAGGTAGCGTAGTTTTCCAGCATGGATTCGTGCGGTTCTTCAGATATTTCTTTGCTCATCAGCGATGCGGAGCTTGCCGATTTCAGCAAATATACGCCTGAAACGATCATTAATACGCCGGGTGCTGCTCCTATCACAAACAGCGGGAGGCCGAAGAGCGCTGTAAAGGCGCCTGTAATAATAATCAAAATTCCCGCGGCTTTTCCCCATTTTGAAATGATGTTAAGAGAATTTCTTAAACTTTCAGTCATCATAAACATCCTTCCGCCTTCCAAGATATATAATAAATTCTATTTATTTATACAATAAAAAAGAGTATTTTTGAATGATGAATTTTAAGAGATGGAAACGTTTTTAAATGATTTCCCGGAGGAAGCGGGTTTTCGGTATGGTATAGTATGTTCTAAACACCCCGCTTTACCGGTAGTTTTGATTCCGGTAACCGGCCGATTTTACAATAGGTCCTGAAAGGGTGTGTTTTTGCATTGATCTACCTTTTTTAGAAAGGCGGTTTTACTGTGAAATCCTCTTATCTTTATCGTCTCCTGCAAATCGATCATATAAAAAAAAACGGCGATCTTCCAAATGAACAGCAGCTTGCCGATTCGTTCGTCTTTGTTTTTCATTTGAAGGGCAAAGGAAGAATTGAGATTAATGAAGCGGGTGTTCCGCTGCAAAAAGAAACGCTCTATATCTGTCCTCCTTATGAAACGTTCGGCATTACGGCGTCCTCAGATGATGTCAGCGTATTTCTCATCAGGCTGCACGCGTATGCAAGCGCCAAGCGGCACCAAACGCTTGAGCCTGACACAGATCCAGACCTCTTTTCCGACATTCAGATGATGAATGTGCATTCGGTCGGAAATTTGTCCGCCCGTCTTCAGGAGCTTTTTTCATTATGGCCGCCTTCTTCTGCGCTCCAGGAGATGAAGTGCCAGCTGGAGCTGCAGCACCTTCTTTACGACATCTGCTCGGCAAGGCTGTTTCACCCGGCTGATACCGCATCAGCCATCGCCGACACGAAAGCGTATATTGAAGAGCATGCCGATGCACACATCACGCTTGATCAGCTGGCACACATGGCCGGTATCAGTGCTAAGCATTACAGTGAAACGTTCAAAAAGCTGTACGGGCAAAGCGTGACAGAGTTCATAACGGAAACCAGGATGACAAAAGCGAAACAGATGATGGCCAGGGCCAGCTACAAGCTGAGGGAAATCGCCAGCCAGACGGGATACCAGGATGAATTTTATTTCAGCCGGACGTTTAAAAAGCATACCGGGCTTTCCCCGAGCGCCTACATGAAAAAAAGGCGCAGGAAGCTTGCTGCCTACGGCCAGAACACGATCGGACAGCTCACACCGCTACACCTCATTCCTTATGCGGCTCCGCTTCATCCGAAATGGACGGCGTATTACTACAAGAATTTTGCGGCAGACATCCCGGTTCACCTTAGCGCTTACCGCTTTGATGAACCGCGTGAGGAAAATCTGCGAATCCTGGCCAAAGCTGATCCTGAGCTGATTATCAGCATGGATGACGTTTCAGAAGAAGAACGGGAGCGTCTGAACGGAATCGCCGATGTCGTCTATCTGCCGTCACAGGAAGATTGGAGAACGCAGTTCACCTTGGCCGCCGCTCATGTCGAAGAAGAAGCGGAAGCGCGCAAATGGCTGGCGTCCTATGAGAGGCAGGCCGAAGCTGCGAAAAAAGCGCTTCAGGCTGTCGGGCAGCAGCGCTTTATGTTTTTGCGCCTGCATAAACGCGAACTCTATCTCGCCCACAATCGCTCTGTCCGGGATGTTTTTTTCGGCGACTTAGGCCTTGAATCGGCTGTTTTTTTGGATGAACCGACGGATCAGGCGATTTCGTTGGAAACAATCAAGGCATATCACCCGGATTGCATCATGATCTTCATTTACAAAGAACCTGAAACGATCGCCTATTACCACGAGCTGCAGAAGACGGCTGCCTGGCAGGATCTAAAAGCTGTGCGCGAACAGCGTGTGTACCGCATTCAGTCAGATCCTTGGCGCGAATATTCGGCTTGCAGCCATGAACGGATCATTCGCCATGCCGTTCGGCTGCTGTCCGGAAAAAGTTCATTTTAATTGCCGGATATTGTCCATGGTGTTATCAAGAAGGCTTACCTATAATTTTAATTGATAATTATTATCAATTAAATCAGGGGGTCTTAGATAGATGAGAAAAATCTCTATATGTTTATGCATTTTGCTTCTCGCTTTGACTGCGGCAGCGTGCGGCAGCCAAAAAGAAGAGACTGGCGGCGCTGCAAAAAGCGCACAATCATCAGAGAAAAGCATTCAATATCTCGGTCATACATACAAGGTGAAGGTTCCGACTGACCGAATCGTGATTACGGGAAGCGTGGAATCGATGGAAGACGCGAAGCTTCTTGATGTTCACCCTGCAGGTGCGATTTCTTTTTCAGGAAAGTTCCCGGCCTTGTTTAAGAGCATTACCGATAAAGCTGTTGCCGTCGGCGAAAAAACGGAACCTAACCTGGAAAAAATCCTTGAGCTTAAGCCTGACGTCATTTTAGCCTCTACGAAGTTTCCCGAGAAGACGGTGAAAAAGCTCGATAACATCGCGACTGCGATTCCTGTTTCCCACGTTGCTTCCAATTGGAAAGACAACTTGAACCTTTTGGCTCAATTGACGGGAAAAGAGGATAAGGCAAAGAACATCATTTCGGACTATGAAAGCGATCTGAAAGACGCTAAAGCAAAATTGGAGAAAGCCGCAAAGGATACAAAAGCGCTCGTCATCAGAATCAGACAGGGAAATGTGTTTATCTATCCTGAAGAGGTATTCTTCAATTCAACGCTGTACGGCGAGCTTGGCTACACAGCGCCTGATGAAGTAAAGGCTGCCAAAACCCAGGAACTGATTTCGCTGGAAAAATTGAGCGAGATGAATCCGGACTACATGTTCGTTCAATTCTCTGACGACGAGAATGCCGACAATCCGAATGCGCTGAAAGATTTAGAGAAAAATCCGATTTGGAAAAGCATTTCAGCGGTGAAAAAGGGTCATGTATTCGTGAATGCTGTAGATCCGCTTGCACAAGGAGGAACAGCATGGAGCAAAGTTCAATTTTTGAAAGCGGCGGCGGAAAAATTAACGCAGGACTAAACGTGATATGCACGCAAAGCGAATAACACGAATCATCATCATCGCAGCTCCGTTTGCCGTGATCTTATCCATATTTCTCTCCGTGTGCTTCGGAGCAAAGCAGCTTCATTGGGAAACCGTGTATTCGGCGCTGTTTCATTTCGACCAAGGGAATACAGACCATCAAATTATCTGGCATTCCAGGCTTCCGCGCGCAGCAGGCGCCCTCTTGATCGGGGCGGCGCTGGCCGTGTCGGGGGCGCTGATGCAGGGAATCACCCGAAACTATTTAGCTTCGCCTTCGATTATGGGCGTTTCCGACGGCTCGGCATTTATCATCACGCTGCTGATGGTATTGATTCCGCAGTCGTCCGCTCTTGAGATGATGGGGTATTCGTTTATCGGCTCAGCCGTCGGCGCGGGTCTCGTTTTCGGACTGGCTGCCGTGATTCCCAACGGCTTTATGCCCGTTCAGCTGGCGATTATCGGCACGGTGACGAGCATGCTGCTCAGCAGCCTGTCTGCGGCGATGTCAATCTATTTTCAAATTTCGCAGGATCTCAGCTTTTGGTACAGCGCCAGGCTGCACCAGATGAATCCGGAACTTCTGACATACGCCGTACCTTTTTTTGCACTCGGCATCATCCTGGCTCTTTCTCTCAGCGGAAAAGTGACGGCTTTGTCGCTGGGGGAGGATATTTCTGAAAGCCTCGGGCAGAAAAAAAGAGCCGTCAAGCTGACAGCGATGGCAGCGGTCGTCTTGCTTACGGGAAGTTCTGTCGCCTTGGCGGGGAAAATCGCTTTCGTCGGCTTGATCGTTCCGCACATCACGCGTTTTCTCGTCGGTTCTGACTACAGCCGGCTGATTCCCTGTTCCTGCATCATCGGCAGCGTTTTTCTGATTTTGGCCGATCTTGCCAGCCGGCTGATCAATTATCCGTTTGAGACACCGATTGAAGTCGTGACTTCCATCATTGGCGTTCCTTTCTTCCTTTACTTGATTAAAAGAAAAGGAGGGGAACAGCGTGCCTAAAAAAATAGCAGTCATCTATGCCGTTTTGATCGTGCTGATTCTTGCAGTCTGTTATTTCAGCATCACGATGGGAGCGTTCTCCGTTCATCCGGCGGAGCTGCTTTCAGCGCTTTTTGGAATCAACCCGAACGAGCAGTACGCCATTCTGCTGTTTGATTTGCGGCTTCCCCGCATCGCAACGGCAGGTCTCGTCGGTCTCGGTCTCGGGATAGCCGGCGCCGTCATTCAGGCGGTGACAAGAAACGGACTGGCCGATCCCGGAATATTAGGAATTAATGCGGGAGCGGGAGCCGCCATCGTCGGCTATATGCTGATTTTTCAAGGGCAGACGGAAGCGACCAATCTCCTCTCCGCAATGGGGATGCCTTTCTTCGGGCTGCTCGGGGGCCTTTTGGCGGCCGTATTCATTTTTGTGTTTGCCTGGCACGGAGGAAACCTCGATTCCGCGAGGATCATTCTTGTCGGGATTGCTATTAACTCGGGTTTCAGCGCCATATCTTTGTACTTGTCATTGAAAATGAACCCGAATGATTATGAAATGGCGATGGTCTGGAGAAACGGAAGCATCGGTTCGGCCAACTGGACATACATTCAAGCCGCTCTGCCGTGGTTTTTGCTGTTAATTCCGTTTCTTCTCGCCAAATGCCGGCTTCTTGATACGATTCGGTTTCACGAAGATACGGTGAAGAGTCTCGGCGTTTCATCGAATGCGGAAAAAACGCTGCTGCTTATCGCCTGTGTCGGGATCATCAGCGCCTGTGTGTCGATCTCGGGAAGCATGGCATTTGTGGGCTTGATCGCGCCGCATATTGCACGAAGGCTTGCAGGCGTGCTGCACAGCTATTCGCTGCTCTTAAGCGGACTGATCGGCATGTTCCTCGTCCTGTGCGCCGATTTGGCCGGGAAATTGCTGTTTCAGCCGTTAGAGGTTCCCGCGGGGATTCTTCTTGCGATTTTCGGCGTTCCTTATTTCCTGTACTTGCTGTTCAGACAAAAAAAGGCGGCTTCATAGACCGTCTGTTTCAACTAACATAGAGGGGAGGGGGAAGGCAGATGGTTCATGAAAAACATGATGAGGCTGCCAAGGACGCTGAATGCCCGCCGGTAGCCATACCGGGGACGAAGCAGCGTCTCATGCGGTCGTCTTCAGGGGATCGCAATTACCGGGTTTTTATAAGCAGCCCAATTGAGGAGCCGCCTCCTTCAGGATATCCGGTGATTTATTTGCTGGACGCCAATTCGGTGTTCGGCNNCGGCACGATGGTTGAGGCCGTACGAATGCAGTCGCGCCGCCCTGAAAAGACCGGGGTGGTCCCTGCCGTTATCGTCGGTATCGGCTACGAGACGGATGCCCCGTTTGATCCGGCGCGGTATTATGATTTTACGCTGCCGGTGCGTCCGGAAAATCTGCCTGAACGGCCGGATGGAGCGGAGTGGCCTGAATCCGGCGGAGCGGAAGCTTTTCTGTCATTCATCGAAGAAAAGGTGAAGCCGGAAATCGAACGGGAATTTAAGATCGATATGAGCAGGCAGGCCATTTTCGGCCACTCTCTCGGCGGTCTTTTTGTCCTGCAGGTTCTGTTTACAAAGCCCGAATTATTCCAGACATACATCGCAGGCAGCCCGTCGATTCATTGGAATCAATCATTTTTTGAAAAAGAACGCGAATTTGTCTCCCGATTGCATGCGGCAGATGCAAAGGTCGATGTATTGCTTGGGGCCGGAGAGCTGGAGAGAAGCCATAAAAGCCGTATGAACGACCGTGCGGAAAAGCTGGCAGAGCGCTTATCGGCTCTTGAAGAATTCGGAGTGCGGGCGGAGTTTCATGAGTTTGAGGGAGAGGGCCATATATCGGTTTTGCCGGTTTTCATCAGCAGGGCTTTGCGGTTTGCGCTAAACCCTGACAGACAGGCCAGATAGGAAGCGGGGCGGGGACCGATCTGCCCCCTTCGCTAAATAATGAAAGTGATACAAATATACCAAAGCGCGGATCAATCAACCGGAAACAATTTGACCGTTAGCAGTAATTGGTATATTATATTTTTAAACGATAATGATTATCATTATCAATTAGTGTGTGATTCAAAGTCTTCAGGAAAGGAAATGACCACAAATGAAAGGCAAAGTTGCTTTAGTTACAGGAGCTGCCCAGGGAATCGGGGAAGCGGTGGCAAGGGCGCTTGCGGAAAGCGGCGTGTCGGTTGCTGCGGTGGATCAAAATGAACGAGGGCTTCGTTCCATTGTGACAGACTTGGAAAAGAAAGGCCTGCATGCCAAGGCATTTGCCGCAGATGTCGGAAACAGTGCAGCCGTTGAGGAGACCGTGGGCATGATCGAACGCGATATAGGTCCGATCGATTATTTGGTCAATGTCGCCGGCGTGCTTCGGACCGGGTTGATCACATCGCTCAGTGATGAAGATTGGGAGAAGACGTTCAGCGTCAACACAGCAGGGGTTTTTCACGTATCCCGCTCGGTTGCCGGCCGCATGATTACGAGGAGGAACGGCTCGATCGTTACCGTAGGCTCCAATGCCGCGTGTGTCCCGCGAATGCAAATGGCCGCTTATGCAGCTTCAAAGGCAGCGGCTTTAATGTTTACGAAATGTCTTGGCCTCGAGCTGGCCGAATACAATATTCGCTGCAACATCGTATCGCCGGGATCGACGGATACGCCGATGCAGCGGTCCATGTGGTCTGGCCGGGACGGGGCACAGGCAGTCATCGACGGATCGCCGGAAGCGTTCAAAACGGGAATTCCGCTTGGCCGTCTGGCTTTGCCGGCTGATATCGCAAATGCCGTTCTCTTTTTATTGTCCGAATCATCACGCCATATTACGATGCATGACTTGCGCGTTGATGGCGGGGCTACCTTGGGAGTTTGACCGAATTTAAAAGGAGGTTTTGGAAATGATTGATCACCGTATCGCACAAGAAACGCCGGCCGACCAGCTTTTACGCGAGTATCGGCCCGATGCTGCGTTTTTCTTTTCTTCTCCGGAGCGGACCATTCTGGCCAAAGGCGTTTTCGCCGAAGTCCCTGAAGAAGGGGGCCATAGGCTGGAACATCTGGCTCAGCAGGCTGCTTCCATCCTCAAAGATGCCGAGCAGTCCGGACGGCAGAACCCCATCATTGTCGGTGCTGTCCCCTTTGACGAAACAAAGCCCGCGCAGCTTACCGTGCCGAACGAGGTCTGGTGCGCCGGCCCGCTGACGCTTGAACAGGATGCACAAATACATCCGGGTCCGGGACCTGCTTATGACATTGAGCCGATTCCTCAGCCCGGGGAGTATATGCGGGGGGTCGAAAAAGGATTGGCCCGCATTGCTGAAGGGGATGTCAGCAAAATTGTGCTGTCCCGGTCGCTGCGCTTGACATCACCGGCCAGCATCGATATCTCCCATGTTCTTTGCAATCTTGCACAGCACAATCCGGGCGGATACACTTTTGCAGTGGATTTGTCCAAGCAGGCAGCGGCGTCCGCATCTGCCGGAAGAAAGCGCCGCAGGACATTGATCGGAGCCAGCCCCGAGCTGCTGGTTTCAAGAAAAGGACTGCACGTTTACGCAAATCCTCTGGCGGGTTCGAGGCCGCGGAGCGATGATCCTGTGGAAGACCGGCGCCGTGCAGACGAGTTGCTTTCTTCTTCAAAAGATCGCCATGAACACGCGGTCGTCACCGAAGCTGTAGCTTCAGGGCTCAAACCTTTCTGCAGGACATTAGACGTGCCGAGGGAGCCTTCGCTGATCAGCACGGAGACGATGTGGCACCTTTCCACAGAGATCAAGGGCGTGCTGACAGACGCGTCGATATCGTCATTAGAGCTTGCTGCGGCGCTGCAACCGACCCCTGCTGTCTGCGGCACGCCGACAGATGCCGCCAGGGCGGCTATTAAGGAAATTGAGCCGTTTGCCCGGGGCTTTTTCACCGGAATGGTAGGCTGGTGCGATGCCTCCGGAGATGGGGAGTGGGTCGTGACCATCCGCTGCGCCGAGGCGGAAGAACGCGCTCTCCAACTGTTCGCCGGAGCCGGCATCGTAGCCGGTTCAAGGCCTGAAGACGAGCTGGCAGAGACGTCAGCCAAGTTTCGGACGATGCTCCTTGCGATGGGGCTGAACAATGAATAGAAAAAATTGGGGGGATGAATATGCTTGCAGGATGTCCGACATGGCCGGACGAATTTGCTGAAAAATATCGAAAGGAAGGGTGCTGGCGAGGCGAGACATTCGGAGGAATGCTGAGGGAACGGGCAGACAAGCACGGCAGCCGGATTGCGGTTACCCGTGGAGATGCTCACATGAGCTACGGGGAATTGGATATGAGAGCCGACCGTCTGGCGGCGGGATTTTTGGAGCTGGGCATCAAAAAGGAAGACCGCGTCATCGTCCAATTGCCGAATACACCGGAGTTTTTTGAGGTTTGTTTTGCCCTGTTTCGGATCGGTGCGCTGCCTGTATTTGCGCTTCCTTCACATCGGCAAAGCGAGATCGCTTATTTTTGTGAATTTGCCGAAGCGGCTGCATACATCATTCCTGATACACACTCAGGATTTGACTACCGCGTGCTTGCGAGGCAAGTCCGCAGCAAGCTGCCGGAATTGCGCAATGTCATTGTCGCCGGCGATCCGGAAGAATTCCGGGGGCTCAGCGATCTGTATAGAGATGCAGATCCCGGCCGCCATCCGCATGTTAAGCCGGATGATGTCGCTTTTCTCCAATTATCCGGCGGAAGCACGGGGCTGTCCAAGCTGATACCGAGAACGCATGACGATTACATATACAGTTTGAGAATCAGCGCCGATATTTGCCGGCTAGATCATAACAGCGTATATCTTGCTGCTTTGCCGATGGCCCACAATTATCCGCTCAGTTCGCCGGGCGTGCTCGGAGCGTTGTATGCGGGAGCCAGGGTCGTTCTTGCAGATGGGCCAAGTCCTGACGAAACCTTTCCTCTTATCGAAAAGGAGAGGGTTACCATCACGGGGGTCGTTCCGCCGATTGCTTTAATCTGGCTCGAAGCCGCATCATCGCGAGCAGAAGACCTTTCAAGCCTCGAAGTGTTCCAAGTCGGCGGCGCCAAATTCAGCGCTGAAGCCGCCCGCCGTGTAAAGAGCGTGCTCGGTTGTACATTGCAGCAGGTGTTCGGCATGGCGGAAGGTCTGGTCAACTATACAAGGCTTGATGATCCTGAGGACATTGTCGTCAATACTCAAGGCAGGCCGATGTCGCCGTTAGATGAAATTAAGGTCGTCGATGAAAACGGCCGCGACGTTGAACCGGGGCAGACGGGTGAGCTGCTGACCCGCGGGCCGTACACGATCCGCGGCTATTACAAAGCTGAAGAGCATAATGCGAAAGCATTCACGCCGGATGGCTTTTACCGCACTGGAGATCTGGTCAAAGTCAACTCATCAGGTTATCTGATCGTTGAAGGTCGTGCAAAGGATCAGATCAACAGGGGCGGAGAGAAAGTCGCTGCAGAGGAAGTGGAGAACCACCTTCTTGCCCATCCCGGCGTACATGATGCCGCTGTCGTTTCCATGCCGGATGACTTTCTCGGCGAAAGGTCATGCGCATACATTATTCCGCGCAACACCCCGCCTGCCGCCGCCGAACTGAAGCAGTTTTTAAGAGAGCGGGGGCTTGCGGCATATAAGATTCCCGACCGGGTGGAGTTTACCGATTCTTTTCCGCAGACAGGCGTTGGAAAAGTAAGCAAAAAAGCGCTGCGTCAAGCAATAGCCGAAAAAATGTCGCAGTTCGCCAAAGCGAAACAATAATCAATAGAATGAAAGGACGTGATGTTGATGGCCATTCCTGCCATCTCTCCATACAAGATGCCGAAAGCATCGGATCTGCCGAAGAACAAAGTGTCGTGGACGCCGCACCCGAAACGTGCCGCGCTTCTCATTCACGACATGCAGCAATATTTTATTGACGCATATACCCGGGGAGAGTCTCCGATGACAGAGCTTTTGCCAAATATCAATATGCTCAAGGAGCGATGCAAAGAGCTTGGGATACCTGTCATCTACACGGCTCAGCCCGGCGGACAGACGCCTGAAGAGCGCGGGCTTCTCCAGGACTTTTGGGGGCCGGGAATCCCTCCGGGTCCGGATCAGCAGAAAATCGTGGAAGAACTGAAACCGGATGAAGGCGACACCGTTCTGACGAAGTGGAGATACAACGCCTTTCGAAAAACGGATCTTTTAAGACTGCTTCAGGAGCAGGGCCGCGATCAGCTCATCATCACCGGGGTCTATGCCCATATCGGCTGTCTCATGACGGCTTGTGATGCGTTTATGCAGGAGATTGAGACGTTTTTTGTAGCAGATGCGGTAGCGGATTTCTCCTTACAACATCACGAAATGGCCATCTCTTATGCAGCCGACCGCTGTGCTGTCACCGTCACAGCCGAGCATCTTCTGAACGAACTGAAAAACGGGCGAAATGACGATGGTGTGCAAGAAGGCCGCGAACTGCTGTCGAAACAGACGATTCGCGAACAAATTGCCGCGCTTCTCCTCGAATCGCCGGACGATATCACTGACGGTGAAAACTTGATTCATAGAGGTCTCGATTCAGTCAGAATGATGAGTCTTACCGAGCGCTGGCGACGTGCCGGGGCTGAGGTGACGTTTGTGGAGCTTGCAGAAGAACCGACGATCGAAAACTGGTGGAGACTGTTGTCTTCCCCTAAAGAAACATCATTGCCAAATTCAGATTATCAATGAAGGAGGTTGGCCGTAATGCCTGAATGTCAAGATAACCGCAGGCCATTAACCGGAGCGCAGGCCGGCATTTGGTACGCACAGCAGCTAGATCCGCAAAATCCGATTTATAATACCGCTGAATACGTAGAAATCAACGGTCCGATTGATCATGAACTTTTTGAACAGGCACTGCGGCGCGTCATTGAAGACGCTGATACATTGCATGCCCGATTCGGGGAAGATGATGACGGACCATGGCAGGTGATTGATCCGTCATCAGATTTTCCGCTTCATTTCGTTGATGTCAGTGCAAAGAATGAACCGAGGAAGGCGGCTGAGGCGTGGATGAAGGACGATCTGGCCCGGCCGATCGACTTAAGCAGCGGCCCGCTTTTTACAGAAGCGCTTTTTAAAGCGGGACCCGATCTTTTCTTCTGGTATCACCGGGCCCACCATATCGCAACTGACGGGTACAGTTTTATGCTTATTGCGGAGCGGCTTTCAAAACTGTATACCGCACTTGTGCAAGGGAAGGCGGTTGATGATGGGTCTTTCGGGCCGCTTGCCGCAATTCTTAGGGAAGACTCGGTTTATCGTTCCTCAGACCAATATCAAAAAGACCGCCGGTTTTGGCTGGAGCGATTCAGCGACGAACCAGAGGTGGTCAGCCTTGCCGACAGGGCGCCGAGAACATCTGACCGTTTTCTCCGCCGTTCCGGACATCTTTCTGCCGAACATGCAGACCGCCTCTTGTCTGCGGCAGGCTTGATGGGAGCAAGCTGGCATGAAGCAGTCATCGCAGCAGCGGCCGTTTATGTTCATCGCCTAACAGGCGCACGGGATGTTGTTCTCGGATTGCCGATGATGTGCCGTTTAGAATCGGCTTCGTTGAATATTCCCGGCATGGTCATGAATCTCCTGCCGCTTCGCTTGTCGGTGCGGCCGGAGTTGGGAGCTGCCAAGCTCATGAAGCAGGTATCAGAGGAAATCGTAAAAATCAGGCGCCACCAGCATTACCGTCATGAAGAGCTGAGGCGCGATCTGAAACTGCTCGGCGAAAACCAGCGGCTGTTCGGGCCGCAGATTAATCTGATGCCATTTGCCGGCAGCTTGAATTTCGCCGGTAATCAAGGCATTGTTCACAATATCACGACGGGGCCTGTAGACGACCTTTCGATCAATATTTACGGGAGACCCGGCGGAAGCGGCTTAAAGGTGAATATGGATGCAAATCCTGAGGTGTACACGGAAAGCGAACTTGAAAAACATCTGCACCGTTTTCTTATTATTCTGAGAAATATTTCCGGTTTCCAGCAAGATATGCCGATTGGAAAAATAGAGCTGCTGCTGCCTGAAGAACGTCATCAGGCGCTGATCAAGAGGAATGAAACCGGTCATCCCCTTCCGGAAGCCGATCTTCCTGAATTATTCGAGATGCAGGTGAAAGAAAATCCAAACTCGCCGGCAGTGGTGTTTAAAGACGGCGTTCTCAGCTATTCCGAATTGAATGAACGCGCGAATCGGCTGGCCCATCTGCTGATTGAAAGAGGGGCCGGACCGGAGCGGTTTGTCGCGTTGGCTCTGCCGCGGTCACAGGAAATGGTGATCTGCATGCTTGCCGTCCTCAAGGCGGGAGCGGCTTATTTGCCTATTGATCCCGAATATCCGGCAGACCGGATCGATTATATGTTCAGCGATGCACAGCCGATGCTTGTCATTACAACGAGGGAGGCTGCGGCAAACATTCAGGAAAATGGAGACGTACCAAGAATGGTCATTGACGAACAAGACGTCATTCATGACCTTTCCCGTTATGCTGCTGAAAATCCGGCTGCCAATAAAAAACGCTCGCTTCTTCACCCTGCGTATATGATTTATACGTCCGGTTCTACAGGAAGACCTAAGGGCGTCATTGTACAATCTGAAAGCTTATGCAATTTTCTTTTGTCCATGCAGGAGACGTTTTCTCTTCAGCAGCATGACCGGCTTTTGGCAGTTACTACGGTTGCTTTTGATATATCAGCGTTAGAGATTTACTTGCCGCTCATCAGCGGTGCCTCCTTTATCCTCGCTGAGAAGGAAACCGTTCAAGATTCGCATGTATTGGGGAACATGCTTGAAAAGCATGACATCACGATCATGCAGGCTACACCGACGCTGTGGCATGCATTGGCGGCAAGCGTTCCGGAAAAGCTCCGCGGACTCAGAGTGCTCGTCGGAGGCGAGGCGCTTCCAAACAGCCTTGCCCGGCGATTGCAAGAACTGGATTGCCGGATTACGAATCTTTATGGTCCGACTGAAACAACGATTTGGTCAACGTGTGCCGCCCTGGAAAACGGCCGGAAAGAAGCGCCTTCAATCGGCCGTCCGATTTGGAACACACAAGTATACGTGTTGGACGCAGGCTTACAGCCTGTTCCGCCCGGCGTGGCAGGCGAGCTTTATGTGGCCGGAACAGGGGTGGCGCGCGGTTATTTTGGCCGCCCGGATTTGACGGCCGAGCGTTTTATTGCGAATCCTTACGGGCAGCCGGGCTCCCGGATGTATCGGACAGGCGATCTCGTCCGGTGGCGTTCGGACGGCTCTCTTGATTATATCGGGCGGGCGGATCATCAAATTAAGATTCGCGGTTTTCGCATCGAAATTGGAGAAATCGATGCGGTGCTTTCCGGCCACCCCGATGTTCATCAATGCGCCGTTGTCGTTCGGGAAGACCGTCCGGGCGACCCCCGCTTGACCGCATATGTCGTTCCGGTTGCTGAAGCGAGTCCTGATCCGGCTGAACTTCGCAGCCATCTCAGTGAAACACTGCCTGATTATATGGTACCATCCGCATTTGTCATGTTGGAGGCGCTCCCGCTTACTCCAAACGGAAAGCTTGATCGCAAAGCGCTGCCGGCTCCCGTGATGAGCGGGCAGGCAGCCGGACGTGAGCCGAGGACGCCACAGGAAGAAATTTTGTGCGATCTGTTTGCTGAGGTGCTGGGGATACCGCGGGTCAGCATTGATGACAGCTTTTTCGATCTCGGCGGCCATTCGCTGCTGGCCGGCCGGCTCGTCAGCCGTATTCGTGATGTGCTGGGAGCGGAGCTTGGAATCGCCCGTTTATTTGACGAACCGACACCCGCCGGGCTTGCCAAGCAGCTTGATCGGGCGGGCAGCGCCCGGCCGGCGCTCTGCAAGCTTGAAAGGAGGGAAGAGATTCCCCTTTCGTTTGCCCAGCGGCGTCTATGGTTTTTATACTGTCTGGAGGGGCCGAGTCCTACCTACAACATTCCGGTTGTTGTCAATTTGTCCGGCCGGCTGAATCGGGAAGCTCTTGAAGCGGCGCTTGGGGATGTTGCAGAACGGCATGAGCCGTTAAGAACGATTTTCCCTGAAAGGCGGGGAACAGCGTGCCAGCTTATACTTGATCCAGACAAGGCCCGGCCTGAACTGCTCGTTTCTCATGTCAGAGAACATGAGCTTGAGGGAGTCATGGCCGAAGCTGTAAAATACAGCTTTAAACTTGCGGAAGAACCGCCGTTTCGCGCTCAGCTTTTCGTGCTCGGGGAAGACAAATATGTTCTGCTGCTGCTTCTCCACCATATGATCGGTGACGGCTGGTCATTGACGCCCCTGACCCGCGATTTGGAAGCAGCGTACAGCGCCCGCTGCCAGGGTGCACGTCCTGAGTGGCAGCCGCTTCCCGTGCAGTATGCCGACTATGCCATCTGGCAGAAACGTCTGCTTGGCAGTGAGAACGATCCGGATAGCCTGATTGCAAGACAGCTGGACTATTGGACAAAGACGCTTGAACACCTGCCTGATCAGCTTGAGCTTCCGGCTGATTTTCCGCGGCCTGCCGAATCAAGCTATCAGGGCGGCACGATTCAGCTCGCCATTGACGAAAAGCTGCACGGCCGTCTGCTCGAATTGGCCCGGACAAGCGGAGTCAGTCTGTTCATGATTTTGCAATCAGGGCTTGCCGCATTGCTGACAAGAATGGGAGCCGGGAGCGATATTCCGGTCGGAAGCCCGATCGCGGGCAGAAGCACCGATTCATTGAGCGGGCTTGTCGGGATGTTCATCAATACGCTTGTGCTCCGGACTGATACATCAGGTGATCCGAGCTTTCGAGAGCTTCTCGGCAGGGTCAGAAACGTGAATCTTCATGCTTACGAACATCAAGACCTTCCGTTTGAGCGTTTGGTTGAAGTACTCAATCCTGCCCGTTCCCGTGCCAGACATCCGCTTTTTCAAATTATGCTGGCATTTCAAAACACACCTGAACCGGCCATTGAACTTCCAGGACTCACATCAACCGTTGAGGTCAAAAGCGTCGGCGCCGCCAAGTTTGATTTGACGATTGAGCTGCGCGAACATCGGAATGCGGACGGGACACCTGCCGGCATTGCGGGCTTCCTCGAATACAGTACAGATCTATTTAAACGCGCTACGGCTGAAGCGTTGGCGGCGCGGCTGGTGAGGCTGCTTTCATCCGCCGCAGCCGACCCTGATCAGCCGATTGGACGGCTCGACATCCTGCTGCCTAATGAACGCCAAATGCTGCTGGAAGAGTGGGACAAAGCTCCGCTCAACGTGCCGGAGGCAAGTTTGCCGGCATTGTTTGAGGAGCGAGCTGCAGAAAACCCTGAAGCGATTGCCGTCGTATTTGAGGATGCTGTTCTGACATACGGGGAACTCAACAAGCGGGCCAACCGGCTGGCGCGCCTGCTGATTGCCAAAGGGCTCGGACCTGAGCAATTCGCGGCATTGGCGCTGCCAAGATCATTGGATATGGTTGTCGGTCTATTGGCCGTACTGAAAGCGGGTGCGGCCTATGTTCCGCTTGATCCGGATTATCCGGCTGACAGAATCGCTTTTATGCTGGCGGATTCCCGGCCTGCGTGCATCATCACAAATACAGAGGTTGCCCAGCGCTTTTCTGCCGGTGATATACCGCTGATTACACTCGATGATTTGCATGTAAAAGAAGAACTCAAACATTATGCTGAAACGAATCCGGGTGATGAAGACCGGCTTGAGCCATTGTCACCGTTCCACCCTGCATATGTCATTTATACATCCGGGTCGACCGGTACGCCAAAAGGGGTGGTCATCCCGCATCAGAATGTAGTCCGCCTTTTTGGAGCAACAGAACAATGGTTTCATTTTAATGAAGATGATGTGTGGACGATGTTCCATTCTTACGCCTTTGATTTTTCGGTGTGGGAAATTTGGGGCCCGCTTTTGCACGGCGGCCGGCTTGTCGTTGTACCGCACGCTGTCAGCCGTACGCCCGGCGAATTTCTCCGTCTGCTCGTAAATGAAGGCGTGACTGTTCTGAACCAGACCCCGTCGGCATTTTATCAACTGATGCAGGCCGATCGCGACAATCCTGAGATTGGAAGGCTTCTTTCCTTGCGATTTGTCATTTTCGGCGGGGAGGCGCTTGAATTGAGCAGGCTGGAAGAATGGTATCAGCGGCATTCGGACAATTTTCCGAGATTGATCAATATGTACGGCATTACTGAGACGACTGTGCATGTCAGCTATATTCCCCTTAATCGGGAGATTGCGGCTCTGCAAGCCAACAGCCTGATCGGCTGCGGGATACCCGATCTTGGCGTCTATGTGCTTGATTCGTGCCTTGAACCCGTTCCGCCGGGAGTAGCCGGAGAGCTTTACGTATCCGGAAGCGGTCTTGCACGCGGTTATTTGGGAAGGCCGGATTTGACCGCTGAGCGATTTGTCGCTGATCCGTACGGACCTCCCGGAAGCAGGATGTACCGGACGGGCGA
>NZ_JBALMR010000007.1:0-87375 GCF_036963165.1 Bacillus sp. JJ675
CCCTTTATCTTAAATAAATATTTATAAATTAGGTCTACTTAACAGCGCTTATAATATTCAAAAAACATATGTTAGACATTAAAACCGATTTACAGAAACCCATCAAAAAATCTTTCTTATTCCATTAAAGACAAGTATATCTATATTATCGGTTGTTCATCTTTATATTTCAATATAAGTTTGTTTAAAAGCCGCATACAGTTTTAAAGTTCATAGCTTTGTTCAATAAAAAAGAGTGGATATGAAACCACCCTTTTTTATCCATCTCACTGTACACTAAGTATATTCCTATGGACCAATCTTATTTGTTTATCCTTTGCAATGAAGTACACTTGAGCAAATTACTTAGACTATTTTTACCACGTACTCCCCCAAACCGCATCACCTTCACGAGACAACGCGCTAAACGTCATCACTTTCCTCCCGGTCCTTGTATCCCACTGCTTTAAAAACATACCGTCATACCGCTTTCCATCCAGCGTCAGCTCAATCCTGTTATGCCCGGTCTTCTTCCAGGTGCCGGACACTGCGCCGGATACTTTGCCATTGCGATTTAATCGGATCTCTTCTGACTCTTTGATCTCCGCAGAGATGTCTTTTCCGTGCCGCACCAATTTGTAGTTCCCGATCACCTTCGATTTTTTTACCTTCATGAGCTTCTCTCCAGCATAGCGATGAGGCGCGACAACGGGCCAGCCGTTTTTGTTCATGAACATCTGATGGACGCGGACTTCGTGCTCCTCGCCCCTTCCCGGGAAGCGGGTGTGAAAGATTAAATACGATTTGCCGCTTTTTTCATCGTAATAGGCTGAGTTATGGCCCGGTGAGACGTAGCCGGCGTCTGATCCGCCTTTATTTTTAAACAGAAAATTCCCCATGAGCTTGACGCCGTACGGTTCGATTGAGCGGTCATCGAAAAGAGTTCCTTCTTTGCCGCGCACGTTGATCATCGGATGGCCTTCAGCGTCATAGTATGGGCCGTCAGGGTTTTTGGAGCGTGCGACGCGGATGTTGTACCCGCCGTCAGCGGCGAGTCCGCCGAAGGACATATACAGGTAGTAATACTGTGTTTCAGGATAGTAGAGAATGTATGCGCCTTCAATCCGGCTGTGGTTGCCGCCGATCAGCTTTTTTCCGTACCTCTGATTCGGAAGAGGGAACCCGGTTTTCCGATCCATTTCCAAAATAAAAATACCGCCCGAATAGGAGCCGTAGACCATCCACAGCTTGCCGTCTTTATCGAAGAATGTATGCGGGTCGACGACATTCGGATGCTTTGTCGCGTCATACGGGGTGCCGTCATTGCTGATCCCGTCCATTCCCGACTTCAGAAAAATGCCTTTATTTTTGTATGGACCTTCAATGTCGTCTGCGACAGCAAGCCCGAGGGCAGATCTCGGAGAATCCCCGCGGCAGGCGTTGTAATACATATAAAATTTGCCGTCCTCAAGCTGGGTGACATCAGGCGCCCACAACGTATCAGATTCAGCCCATTCAAAGGTTTCTTTTAATTCTTCATATACATTCGGAATCAGGGGATTGCCGTCGTGGACACTCGAGGAAATTTGCGTCCAATTCATAAGGTCCGTCGATTTGGCCGAAGCTAAATGGGAGCCGAAGACATAGTATGTCCCATTCGCTTTAATAATAGATGGATCATGAACCGTCACTTCTGAAAAACCAGGTTTTTGAGTTTGTGCAGAGGCTTGGCTTGGCGCAAAACATGCAGCAATGATGAAAAGCAATGCAAGGACTTGGATGAACCACTTTCTCATCTTCATTTGTTCTCCTCTCTTTTGAAGCGCTTTCATTTTTTGACAATCCATCATATGCTGCTTATCCAAGGTTTATTACGAGCAAAAAAGCTCCCGACAAAGTCGGCAGCCTAAGTTTATTACCTTGCTTTATGCACTTTCAGCAATTTCCCTTTCACAGTCGTCTTTTTCATCGCGTCTAAGACTAACTGACCTTTGCCGTTTAAAATTTCAACGAATGAACCTTGCTCTTGTATCGTGATAATCCCGATATCCTCAGCAGAGACGCCGTCAATATTCACAATCGTTCCAACGAAATCAACGGCTCTCAGCTTCTTCTTTTTTCCCCCGTTGAAATAGAGCCTCATGATTTCCTTATTTAACGGTTCACTCCTATCCTTTTTGGGCTCCGGCTTCCTATTGATTTTCTTAAGAAAGGCCGCTTTTGCCCGCGCAATTTCTTCTTTTGACGGCGCCTGAATGACAGGAATGGAAAAACCGATATATTCTTCAATGTCAGCGACCATCCTTTTTTCACGCGGACTGGCAAAGGTAATCGCTTTCCCCCGCCTGCCGGCCCGGCCTGTTCTTCCGGTACGATGCACATAGCTTTCTTTATCTAATGGCAGTTCATAGTTGATCACATGTGTGATGTTCTCAATGTCGATGCCTCTTGCCGCCACATCTGTCGCGATTAAATAGCGAAACGCTCCCCGTCTGAAGCGGTTCATCACGGCAAAACGGTCCTCCTGAGGCATGCCGCCGTGAATTTTCGCGCACGGATAACCCAAACCGGCTAAGCGCCGATGCAGCTCATTCACACGCTCCTGTGTACGGCAAAAAACGATGCAGCTGTCCGGGTTTTCAACAATTAACAGATCCACTAAAAGCGAAAATGGATCATTTTCATTTACAATGATCAGTTGATGCTCGATGTCTGCGGTTGTCATACCGCTTGCTTTGATCTCGATTTTCAAAGGGGTTTTCATATATTGAAGGGAAAAATGCTCCACATCCTCAGGAAAGGTCGCTGAAAACAGCATCGTCATCCTTTCTCCTGGCAAATGGCGGATGATCTCCCCCACTTGATCGATAAATCCCATGTTCAGCATTTCATCGGCCTCATCGATGACAAGGCATTTCAGTTTTTCTAATGGAAGGGTTCCTTTTTCAATGTGATCCAATACGCGTCCCGGCGTCCCGACAACGATATGGCATTTTTGCTTGAGCTCCGTTTTTTGCCGTTCAAAGGACGACCTCCCGTAAACAGCCGCCGCTTTTATTCTTTTATATCGGCCGATATTGGTCAAATCCTCTTTAACCTGAGCGGCAAGCTCGCGCGTCGGTGTCAAAATCAAGGCTTGCGGTTTGTTCTCTTCCCATTCGGCCAGTTCGCAAAGCGGAATTCCGAACGCGGCCGTCTTCCCGCTCCCCGTCCGCGATTTCACCACAACATCCCGCTTCTTAAGCGCCTCGGGAATCACTTTGCTCTGCACAACAGTCGGCTGCTTATACCCTAAATGATCGAGCGCTTTCGTAATATCACCGCTTAATGCATAGTCTCTAAAACTGGCTTTGCTCATGAACGGACTCCTTTTGGTCATATGATTTCCAGTGAATGATGGTGTTATGAATGTGATTATACGCTAATGATCCTTGATTTCAAAAAGACATGAAAAAGAGGCTGTATAAACACAGCCCTTAAAACTGTACTGTCGTAAGCACGTACATGAACATAACGTCCAAGAGACCCTGCAGCACCAAAAGAAGGCGGGATAAATGATTTTACCTTGAAAATCGTTCATCCATTCATTTGGCCCTGTTGACAGTCGTGCCTCCTTGTTTTAATGCCGGTTTCCAGCATGGAAAACGTCAGCAGAAGCAATACAATCAACAAAAGAACTGTGTTGCTTCTAAGCCAAAAAAAGAAGCTTTTTCTGAAAGAGCACATAGACAGGAACCCTTTCTTCTATAAATCAAAAAATTCATCCACGATTTTCTCAAAATATTCGTTTAAAAAAACCGCCGGATTTTCCGGCAGTTCCTCTTTAACTGCTCCATTTCCTAAATTTTTTGAAGCATATACAAAAGGAAATGACTCCGCCAATTATACCTGTCAAAATTGCCAATATAATTGAAATAAACAAGAAACCCAAATACCCCCATCCCAGCGCTTCATCCTGGGATGGTTCTCCCGTCGCAAAAGATTGCATGAAAAAAAACGACAGTACAGCATATAGAATAAGCGAGAATATACCAACAATGATAAAGATTAAAACATTAATTCCAGAAGATACCAGAATACGTTTGGCCACGTTTTAAAAAACCTCCTATTTATCTATACCTTTCCGTCCATGTAAAAAGATGACACCTAAGACCTGTTTCATGCTACAAGAAAGATTAAAATAGGTAAATAAGAAAAAAGGCCCACTTGATATAAAAACAGCACACACCCACAGGGTATGTGCTGTTTCCCATTTCTCTATTCCGTAATCACCGTATGCACCAGCTTCGGCGCTTCCGCCTTTTCTGCGATCCGGATATTTTCATACACTTTGGCAATGACATCATCGACATTCTCGCGGTTGGCGTGAAGCGTGACAAGCGGTTCGCCTTTTTCAACACGGTCGCCGACTTTTTTGCGGAGCATAATGCCGACAGCAAGATCAATTGTGTCTTCTTTTGTTGCGCGTCCGGCGCCTAACAGCATGGCTGCGACTCCGATTTGATCGGCGACAATCTCTGAGACGACGCCTGCTTCTTTTGCAGGGACGTCGATTTTGTAAGCGGCCTGCGGCAGTTTTGACGGGTCATCTGCGACAGAGCTGTCGCCGCCTTGGTTTTGCAGGAAGTCTTTGAATTTTTGCAGCGCTTTGCCGTTTTTCATGACCTCGATTAATTTTTCTCTGGCTTCATCGAGTGTGTCCGCTTTTTTGGCGAGGACGACCATTTGACTGCCAAGCGTTAAGACGAGCTCATGCAGGTCTTCAGGACCTTCGCCTTTTAATGTATCGATCGCTTCTTTCACCTCAAGGGCATTTCCGATTGCAAACCCAAGCGGCTGGGACATGTCGGAGATGACAGCCATCGTTTGGCGGCCGACATTGTTGCCGATGCGAACCATCGCTTTTGCAAGGTTGACGGCGTCTTCTTCCGTTTTCATGAAGGCGCCTGCACCCGTTTTTACGTCAAGGACGATGGCGTCCGCCCCGGCGGCGATTTTTTTGCTCATGATCGAGCTCGCGATCAGCGGGATAGAATTAACCGTTCCCGTGACATCGCGAAGGGCGTACAGCTTTTTATCGGCAGGAGTCAAGTTACCGCTTTGCCCGATGACGGCGACCTTGTCGCGGTTCACAAGCTCTATGAATTCGTCTTTCGAAAGTTCCACGTGGAACCCTTCAATCGCTTCCAGCTTGTCAATCGTTCCTCCCGTATGTCCGAGCCCGCGGCCTGACATTTTGGCAACCGGCACATCAAGAGCGGCGACTAGCGGCGCGAGGACGAGCGTCGTCGTGTCGCCGACGCCTCCGGTCGAGTGTTTGTCGACTTTGATGCCTTTGATGGCGGAGAGGTCAATCGTCTCCCCCGAGTTGACCATCGCCATCGTTAAATCAGCCCGCTCTCTGTCTGTCATATCTTGAAAATAGATCGCCATAGCCAGTGCGCTGGCTTGGTAGTCGGGAATGCTGCCGTCCGTATAGCCGTCGACGAAGAAGTTGATTTCTTCCGTAGACAGCTCTTGACCGCTCTGCTTTTTCGTAATGATATCGACCATTCTCATGATCATCACCGATCCTTTTCTATAATGTTCAGTAAATCAAACCGACGACTGTCGCTGACAAGAAACTAACGAGTGTTGCACCGTACAATAATTTTAATCCGAAACGTGCGACGACATTCCCCTGTTTTTCATTCAAGCCTTTCACCGCGCCGGCAATGATGCCGATTGATGAGAAGTTGGCGAAAGAGACAAGGAAGACGGAGACAATTGCTTCCGTGCGGCCGCTGAAACCGAAATGGCCTTGTGCAAGCGACTGCATAGCGACAAATTCGTTCGACACCATTTTCGTTGCCATGATGCTTCCTGCATTAACTGCTTCGTTCCATGGAATGCCCATTAAGAAAGCAAATGGAGCAAATACGTACCCGAGCAGTTGCTGGAAGGATATTCCTAAAACCGCATTGAAAATACCGTTAATCATAGCGATAATGGCAACGAATCCGATCAGCATAGCTGCCACGACGACCGCAACTTTAAAGCCGTCCATGATGTATTCGCCGAGCATTTCGAAGAAGGACTGTTTTTCTCCTTCTACCGTCTCTGCGACATCATCTTCCTCTGTCACCTCATAAGGGTTAATAATGGAAGCAATGATAAATCCGCCGAATAAGTTCAAGACAAGGGCGGTTACAACGTATTCAGGCTTCAGCATCGTCATATAGGAACCGACGATTGACATGGACACCGTAGACATTGCTGAAGCGCACAATGTGTAGAGGCGCTGTTTAGAAAGCCCACCTAATTGCTTTTTCAAAGAAATAAACACTTCAGATTGGCCCAAAATCGCTGACGCAACGGCATTGAATGATTCCAGTTTTCCCATTCCGTTTACTTTGCTGAGCGCAAGCCCAAGATATTTAATAATAAACGGTAGTATTTTCCAATATTGAAGAATTCCGATTAAAGCCGAAATAAACACGATAGGGAGGAGAACATTCATGAAGAATGTAGATTCATTCACATTCACCAGCCCGCCGAAAACAAAGTTTACCCCTTCTCCGGCATATTGAAGGAGATAGCCAAAGCCTTGAGCAAAGCCGCCGACAAGATAATTACCGACACCCGTATTCAGCAAAACATACCCTAAAACAAACTGCAGAACAATCATGACGATGACAGGGCGGTACTTCACCCGGTTTTTCGCGCTAGATACCACCCATGCAAGGGCCAAGAATACGATTAATCCTGCGATCCCAATTAAAAACTTCATGTTGCGTCCTCCTGAAATTGTATTCGCTTACAATTTTGTACAAATATATCTTCAATATTCTGCGGGAAGCTTAAAAGCTTCCCGCTCTCATATCATATCAATAATTATCTTCATTTTTCCCGGCTTCACCGCCGACAATTGAAACCCCTGCGCTTGCGCCGATGCGGCTTGCTCCCGCTTCGATCATTTTTTCAACATCCTCTTTCGTTCTGATGCCCCCGGATGCTTTTACACCGATGTCAGGTCCGACGGTTTTACGCATTAAAGCGATGTCTTCCGCCGTTGCGCCGCCTGTTGAAAATCCTGTTGACGTTTTTACGAAATCTGCTCCCGCCGCAACTGCCAAACGGCATGCACGCTCTTTTTCTTCATCTGTCAAAAGGCATGTTTCAATGATGACTTTGACGAGAGCTTTTCCGGCTGCCGCTTCTACGACACCGCGGATATCGGCTTCGACCAATTCGTCGTCGCCGTCTTTTAGAGCGGCGATGTTGATGACCATGTCAACCTCTGTCGCGCCTTTTGCGATGGCGTCTTTCGTCTCAAACGCCTTCGTTTCAGTTGTATTCGCTCCGAGCGGAAAGCCGATGACGGTACAAACGTCAATGCCGGTACCGGCCAATTCTTTAGCGGCAAATTCGACCCATGTCGGATTGACGCAGACTGAAGCGAATTGGTATGTTTTTGCTTCCTCTATTAATTTTTTGATGTCTGATTTTGTTGTATGCGGTTTCAATGCTGTATGATCAATTTGTTTTGCAATCGTCATATACGAGCACTTCCTTTGTTCTATGATAGTTTCAGCATAACTGATTTTTGAACAAATGTAAATTACGATATGAAATTTTGTTCAATGGGAAATAGCCCAGAAAAAGGTTTAATCTTCCTCCTCTTTTAGCAGTTCCTTTGCCGTATGCTGATCGATAATCAGCACATTGGCATACTTTCCTTTGAGCGCTCCGTGAATGGCAGCCGTTTTTCTAATGCCGCCGGCGACGAGGATTGATTTTTCTTTTTGCCTTAGATCAGCCAGTTCCACGCCGATCGTCCGGGAGTCGATGGCTTCGCTGCAAATGTTCCCGTCGGCGTCAAAAAAGCGGGAGCAAATATCGCCGACCCCCTGCGTTTGGAGCAGCTTTATTTCCTTCTCGCTGAAATAGCCCAGCCTGAACAGCAGCGCTTCGTCGCGAACCGTTCCAACCGTAAAGAGCGCGATGTTTGCCTGTTTGCCCATCTCAATAATGCGTTTGATATGGCGGTCCTGCTCCACCATCTGTTTGACCTCTGCGTTATCAAACACTACCGGGAGCGGGAGATACCTCGGCATGGTTTGAAAGGCCTCGGCAAACAGCTGAATCGTTTCTGCCGAATATGTATTGACTTGTGAGTGGCTGATACCGCCTTTCAGCTGGACGACCTCTACGCCTTTCACTTGTTTGGCTTCAAGGTGCTGCGCAATTTGGTACATCGTCATTCCCCAGCTGACCCCGACGATGTCGCCGTCATTAACGGTATCGTGCATATATTCCGCACCATAGCGGCTGAGGTAGTGCGTGATGGTCGAATCATCCTCAGTCGGAGAAAAGACGACATGCGCCTCAAGGAGCCCGTATTTCTCCTCCAGCATCGCCCCGAGTGCGCCCATGTCCTCAAACGGATCGACGATGCGGATCTGGACATACCCCTTTTCTTTTGCAAATTGGAGCAGCCTGGATACCGTCGGCCTTGAAATTTGAAGCTGTTCGGCGATCTGCCGCTGGCTGTAATCGGACTGATAGTAAAGCCTGGCAGCTTCAATGCTCAATTGCTGTTTTTCCCTGTCCATCACAAGCCTCCCCTATCGTTATCGCTTCATACAATCATATATAGACCGGCGGACTTTTTCAACCTGCTTTAGCCCTTTGGGGGGCTGGAAGGCGCAGATATGCTCCGGCAGGAAATCAAGTTGTATGCCATGTTGACTATAGTAAACTTGTACTATTTATAACTATTCATATACCATTATTATGATAAAATGGGTAATGTAGGGCAGGTTACCATATCGGTGAACGGAGGGTGAAGAGTGGCAGCAAAAATCGCGTTCGAGGCAGTGGGAAACAGCTTGAATCAATGGTACGGGCTGATCAGACAGAACAACATTACCGAGGCAGCCGCCATGAGGGAAGAAATTAAAAGGACGCTTGATGCAATGGAAGAAAATCAGGATGTGCTTTTGTATTTCAACCTCATCGATTCACGATTCAAACTGTTGACAGAACGGTATGAGGAATCCGGGACACTCTTACAAAACATCAATAAAACACCGGAAGAAATCGGCACGGACAACATGATTCAATACTATTTTTATTTCTTCAGCGGAATGTATGAATTTTACAAAAAGAACTTCATCACCGCTATTAATTTCTATAAAATCGCTGAACTTTCACTCCACAAAATCCCTGATGAAATCGAATTAGCCGAGTTCCATTATCATCTGGCCATTGCCTATTATGAAATCAGACAAAATATCTTTTCATTAAACCATGCTGAAAAAGCGCTGGAATCGTTTAAGGCACACGACGAATATACGAGCAAAACGCTCAAAAGCAAAATGGTGATCGCGGCCAACTATGTAGATCTTCAGCGGTTTCAAGAAGCAGAGGCGCTTTATCAGAGGGTGTATGAGGGCGCGTCCGCAGACGGCGATTTCCGTTCGGCCGGACTTGCCTGCATGAACCTGGGGATTTGCTATGAGCGCCATGATCAGCTGCAAGAAGCGAGGCGGTGCCTGGAAAAAGCATTGAGCATCCCCGAACACAGGCAATCCGTCTTTTCTTTGCGGACGAAGTATATGCTGAGCCGCGTTCTGTACAAGATGGAGTTGTATGCCGAGGCGCGCGAGTGGTATCAACAAGCTGCAGCCCGCGCTGCGAAAAAACAGCAGACTGAATGTCAGTCAAAACTCTTCATCATACATTCCCTTTATGAGAAAAACGATCCAGACAGAATCGATCAAGGCCTCAAGTATCTGGAAATGAAACAGCATTGGTCAGACGTAGCCGACCTCGCCATCAACTGTGCAAAATACTTCAAAAACCAAAACAACTATGAGCATTCAGCAAAATACTTTGAGAAAGCGTGCTATGCGAAAGATCAAATATTCAAATTAACGGAGGCGATTTCATGAAAAAGCTGACAGGCGTCACTTTGCTATTGGGTATACTGGCAGCGGGGCTCACTACCCATGAGGTATCGGATCATAAGGCGGTAAGCCAAATTCCGGTCAAAGTCACGGAAAACGCCGGTTTTGGTTGATTCGGGCAGTAGTATTCAGGAAAAAGGTGTTGTGTTATCACAACGCCTTTTTTTCTTGTTCTCATTAGTTATGCTGACATTCCACAAATATCCCCCACTTTTATCAGTCTTATAGTCCCGTTGTTTAATAATCAAAAAGGCGCAAAAAAGATAGCAATCTTCGTTTTTTCATTTATAATATATTTCATTAGTCACAGATCTGACACAGGAGGGATGTGCCCGTGAGGCATGTATTGATGGGTCTGATTTTATGCTGTTTATTCATCGGTCTTTCCGCCGGCGGCTTCACAGCCGAAAGCAATCTCCAAAAACGGTCGGCCGCTGATGCAGCCAATGAGCCGCTACAGCCTGCCGAGTACTTTGTCTATCATCATTTAATGAATGATCAAGGGCTCATCAAAACCGATCTCTCTGATCAGCCGGTTTACTTATCGGAATCTCTCGGCTTATGGATGGAATTTTTGGTCAACAGAAAAGACGCCCCGCATTTTCAGGAGCAATACCAGCGTCTGACCGAATCCTTTCTCATGAAGAACGGCCTGGTTTCTTGGGAAATTCAAAACGGAGAAGCAAGCGGGGTGAACGCCCTGATCGATGATCTCAGAATCATGCGGAGCTTTGATCAAGCTGCCGCTCTTTGGGGAAACAGCCAGTATGAGCAAACCGCTCAGAAAATCGGAGACGCATTAAAAACGTACAACATGAACAACGGGGTATTCACTGATTTTTACGATTCCGCCTCACAGGCAGCATCTAAGGATATTACGCTTTCGTATATCATGCCTGATGCACTATCAGTCTTAAAAAAGAACGGAATCATAGATAAAGAAACCCTGCAGCGGAACAAAAATATCCTTTTCTCGGCTCCTTTGAAAAACGGTTTTCTGCCGAAAACATACAATACGGAAACAAAGGAATACAGCTATGACAGCGAAGTCAATATCATCGATCAGCTGTATGCGGCTTGGCATTTGCGGCCGGGAGATGAAAATGCCGCTGTTTTGGCTGATTGGATCATTCACGAATTTCAGACGAACGGAAAGCTTTATGGACGATATTTGGCGGATACAAAAAAACCGGCAGTCCAATATGAGTCCCCATCCGTTTACGCTTTAGCCATTATGTTTTTAACAAAGCAAAATGCAGACAGCACCGTGATCAAGGCGATATATGAAAGAATGAATGATTTTGAAATTCTTGACCCGACCAAGACGTATTACGGGGGATATATGAGCGGCAATGAGACGCACTCATTTGACAACCTGCTGCCGCTGCTGGCTGAAAGGAAGCTTTTCGATGAAAATATCATTCAATGACAAACAACAACTGTTTGCTTATACGATAGGGCTCGCAGCAGCCCTTTCTCTGTTTATCTTTTATGTCTCCACCCAGCAATCGGAAGGGACTTTAATCACCTGCATCACCTTTGCCGTGATCGGAGCAGGTATATGGCTCGGACCGATCTATGCACTGTCCGGCACCATCGTCGTCCTGTTTGTTCTCGGGACTTTAATGATGTTTTTTCAAGCGGGGCAAGTCGTGTTTCCGTCTGAAGAAGGGCTGTGGACGCTCGTCATCTGGGGAATTGCGCTTATCGTGTTTTCCTTTATGTCCGGAAGAATCCACGATATCGCGGCAGAGCTTCACCGTTCTGTCAAACGGCTCCAGTCTGAAATCAACAGCTTTGTCGCGATTGACAGAGTGACGGGTTTTGATAATAAACAGCGAATGCAGCTTGAGCTTTCAGAAGAGATCAAACGGGCAGAACGGTACGGCAATTCGTTTGTTTTTCTGCTGCTTCAAATGCATTATTTCAAAGAGTTTAAATCGTTGTACGGAGAAAAAGAAACCGACAGGCTCTTCCAATTTGTCGGCAGTCAAATCAGGTCAAGCGTACGGGAGACGGACAAGAAATTCCGTCCCTCTGAAGAACGGTTCGGCATTGTGCTGACCCATACGCCGGTTGAGCATATGCCCGCCGTCCTGTCCAAGCTGAAAACACAGCTTGAAACGTATCAGCTTCAGAACGGCAAATATGTAACCTTAACCTTCCATGTGTGTTACCTGCCGTATCGCAACGATATCAAGACGGCTGAGCAATTTTTAGAAGAACTGGAAAACGAGATGATGATGAATGAATTGTAAAAGAATATGCCTTTTATGGGCGGCCTTGCTCATAATCGCAGCGGCTTTATATCAGCCGGACTCCGCCGCAGCGAAAGAGAAGGAGAACGGAATTCTTATCATCTATTCAACGTTGGACGGAACAGAATCGGCTCATGTAAAAATGCTCGATTTGATCTCAGGCCATTTCTCATCCAGCGTAACCGTCAAAAAAGACGAGGATGTCAAAGCAGCGGACCTGTCGGGCAAAATGCGCGTCATCTATTACGGCCAAACGAAACGAAAGCTCGGCAGGAAGCTCGTATCCCTGATCGGCTCATACAAAAAACCCGTGATTGCGATCGGCTTTAATGCCGGGCAATTCAGCCAGTTTTCCGGCCTTTCCTTAAAAAGCAAAGAAAACGTGTACGAGATCAAAAGCAGCAGTGAGAAAAGCGAGGTTTCATTGGAAAGCGCGCTTCATGTGCTCGAAGTCTCGGGACTGAAGGGGAAGGCATTGTACACCCATCAATCCGACGATGGGAAAACGCACCCTTTTATGTGGAAAACGGACAAGTCAAACGTATACATCGGCTTAACGAATTTGTTAAACGACAGCCAGCTCACGGCGAAGGAGCTGAGACAAGCGTTCGGAGAGAAAGCGGACAGCACGCTTTTATACTTGCGGCTTGAGGATATCAGTCCGATGGCAGACGAAAAATTGCTGCTTCAAGCGGGTTCGTATCTGCATAAAAGGAATATTCCTTTTATTCTGGCTGTCATCCCGGTATACGTGAACCCTGAAACAGGCGAAAAAGTCTATATGTCTGATAAGCCGAAGCTTGTCAAAGTGTTGAGAAAACTGCAAGACATGGGCGGAAGCGTGATCGTCCACGGATATACCCATGCTTACCGCTACAGCGAAACCGGAGAAGGATTCGAATTTTGGGATGCCAAGGCTGATCAGCCGATCACATCGCAAAATGCAGATGATCCGCCGTCGATTTTAAAAAAAGCACAGGACTTTCCGAATGAAGCAGCCTATAACAGCTATTTGAAGCCGTTTAGAAAAAACGAAGAAACGTACACACGGCAAAAGCTGACGCACGCCATTGAGGATTTAACTGCGGAAGGACTCTATCCGCTCGGATTTGAAGCGCCTCACTATACGATGTCAGAGCACGGCTATCAGATCACCTCCGAGTATTTCTCAAGCATTTTCGGCCAGGTTCAGCTCAGCGATACAACGTGGAAAACGTCGGGTACGGCACCGTTCGTGACAAAGCCGGCCATGCTGCACGGGATGACGCTGTACCCTGAAACGCTGGGCTATGTCGATGCATCAGCCGAGAATCCGCTCGGTGGCGTGGATGAGAGCATTTCTCAAATGATCGATTTCGAAGGCGGGGTAGCCGGAGCATTTTACCACCCTTATCTCGGCATGAAATATTTGCCTGAGCTTGTCGATCAAATGGAACGCATTCCGAACAGCGAATGGCTCGATATAAAGAAAACAAAACAAACCGTAAAAACGGACAAAGTGGAAATCCATACAAACGGAGACGGAACGATTCACGTTAACAATAAGGTGAATGCCGTTGAGGAGTTTTTCGACCATCATCAGCAAAGTCCGCTGGAAAAGGCGCTGTGGATTCTCTCAGCGATTGTGCTCCTGTTTGTGGTGATGTTCGTTATCTACACCCTTTATTTGAGAGCCACACTAAAAAAACGAATCTTTAAGGAGAGAAAAAGCCGTGGGTAATGTTCTGTTCTTTGCCTCGCTAAGCTTAATATGGGTCATGCTGCTGTATCACATGTTTCTGATGCAGGGAGGCTTCCGCCATTACATGACCTACGAACTGAACATTCCGAAGTGGAAAGAAAATGTGAAGAACCTTCCGAAGGTCAGCGTTCTGATCCCGGCACATAATGAAGAGGTCGTGATTCGGCAGACACTGAAGGCGATGGTGAACCTCTATTATCCGAAGGACAGGCTGGAGATTATCGTCGTAAACGACAATTCGTCCGACCGAACGGGTGAGATCGTGACCGAATTTTCCAGACAATACGACTTTATTAAAATGGTCGTAACGAAACCGCCGCATGCCGGAAAAGGAAAATCCTCGGCTCTCAACTGCGGTTTTGCCGAATCGAACGGTGATGTCATTTGCGTCTATGACGCCGACAACACACCGGAGAAAATGGCTGTCTATTACCTCGTTCTCGGCCTGATGAACGATCCGAAGGCGGGCGCCGTTGTGGGAAAATTCCGCGTCATCAATGCGGCGAAGACGCTGCTGACAAAATTCATCAACATTGAAACGATCTGCTTTCAGTGGATGGCGCAGGGCGGGCGCTGGAAATGGTTCAAAATTGCCACGATCCCCGGCACGAATTTTGCCATCCGCAGAAGCATTATCGAACGGCTCGGCGGCTGGGATGATAAAGCGCTGGCTGAGGATACCGAGCTGACGATCCGGGTGTACAACCTCGGCTACCATATCCGTTTCTTTCCGGCGGCTGTTACATGGGAGCAGGAACCGGAAACGTGGAAGGTCTGGTGGCGCCAGCGGACAAGATGGGCGCGCGGCAACCAATACGTCGTCCTGAAATTTTTATCGCAGTTTTTTAAGCTGAAACGAAAACGGATTATCTTTGATTTGTTTTATTTCTTCTTTACGTATTTTTTGTTTTTCTTCGGCGTGATCATGTCAAATGCGATTTTTGTTATTAATTTATTTTACGATTTGCACTTGTCTGTCGGCTTTTTGTCGATGATCCTGTGGATTTTGGCTTTCTTTCTCTTTATGACGGAGGTCATGATAACGTTGAGCATCGAAAAAACGGAAATGAACAGGCAAAACTTTTTTATCGTTTTTCTGATGTACTTTACATACTCGCAGGCATGGATCGTGCTTGTCATTTATTCGTTATTCGTGGAAATCAAGCACCGTCTGTTCAAGCAGGAGGTTAAATGGTACAAGACAGAACGATACAATCAAAAGAAAAGCGGGTGACGTTTTTGAAATATGCAATCATATGTCTCGTAGGCTTCATGCTGGCGGCAGTGACAGGGGAAGCCGCTTTAGCCAAAGAAGTAAAGGTGGACGGCTCGATCCTCGGAGAAAACAGCCGTGAACAAGCAAAGCAGCAAGTGCTTACGAGCGATCTCATCACAATGTATGGTACAAAGGACAGCACGGAGCTGACGTATCAAATTCCAGCCGGCGCCTCTTCCTCCCATCAGCAGCTTGCGCTTGAATATGAAGCCTCTGACCTGTTAATCTCCCCTTCTTCCCTGACGGTTGAGATCGATAACGAACCGGTCAAAACGGTAAAGCTTACAGGGAATGCAGAGCGCAAAACATTAAAGCTGACGCTGAACAAAAGCCAAGCGTCTCAGGGTTTTCACAGCCTGTCATTGAAGTTTTACGGAGTGGTGAAGGAAGGCGTCTGCGTCCGGCAGGATTCCTCCGGGAACTGGATCAAAATTTATCCGGACAGCCATCTGACATTGGGGGACAAGAACGAAGCAAAGGGAGCGGCGCTTGAGCACTATCCGTATCCATTTGCCCAATCAGGAAACACCGTGGAAAAAACGGCAATCGTCATTCCGGACGATCCGAGTTCCGCAGAAATAGAAGCGGCTGTTAAAACGGAAAGCTATCTAAAAACGATTGACAGCAGCATCAGCATCACGACTTTGAACGAATCAGACATGAAGCGCATCGACAGGCCGTCGATTTTAATCGGCGTTCAAAAGCATTGGAAAGGCAAAGTGGAAAAGCTTTTGGCACAAAGCGATATAAAAGCGCAAGAAGATAAGCTTCTGCTTGCGGAACGGGTGCTCACGGCAAACGGTAAACAGCAGCCTGTTCTGTTTGTCAACGCGGCGTCTGATGACGTGCTTTCCGGGAAAATCAGCGTCATCACCGATAAAACATACGCCGGCCAGCTCAGCGGCGAAACGCTCGCAATCGGGAAGCTGCAATATCAAACAAAACGGGACGCGGGTAAGCTGACGCTTGAGGATTTCGGAGCGGGCGATTTGACAATCGGCGCAGGGCAATCTTCTTCTGAGCATTATTATTATCCTGCACCTGCAATTTTGGACAAGGATCAATCGGCGAAGCTGTCCCTTGCATTAAAAAAATCAAAAACGATTCAAAAGCTAACGTCCCAAAGCGATTTATCCGCCGAAGAGGCGGAGCTGAAGGTCATGATCAACGGCCAGCCTCACTCCGTCCGGCTTGACGATTTAGGAAAAGAAGACAAAAACGGCTTTTATCATGTGACCTTAAAAGTCGATCCGAAGCTTTTGCAAAAAAACCGCTACATCGATATTCAATTTGCCACTTCCGGCTTGAAGGAGAACAATCCCTGCTATGCAACAGACGATGACAAATGGGTATTCATTGATAAAAGCAGCGCACTCACGTACCCTGTCAGCAGCACGACAGCGTCAGCCGACTTTCAGGAATGGCCGCTTCCCTTCGCGGGAATTCAAGCTAAGACAACGCTGATTGTCCTGCCTGACAAAGTCGATCAATCGAAGCTTCAGGAGCTTTCGCTTGTGACAGATTCATTCGGCAGTGAATCCCAGCATTCATTCACGGTCAAAAAATCCTCTGAAGTGAAAGCAGATGATATGAAAGGCCGGAACGTCATGTTCATCGGCGGCATTGGCCAGTTTCCTCTTCTGAAAGAGAAAGCATCGGACTTGGCCGTGCCGGCAGCGAAAAACGGGACGCTCGACGTGTCATCCTTCCAAATGCTGAACGAAACGGCAAAACAAGTTGCGTTTACACAGACATCGCCGTGGGATTCAAACTACTCGATGGCCGTGTTTGCACCGTTTAACGGGCAAGGCGCTGCCGTCACAAAAGAAATGATCAGCTTTCTGAACAGCAACGATAACACAGCGACCGTCATCAATGAAACGGACAGCAGTCAGCTCTTCACAAACCATCAGCAGCTTGCAGAAAAACCAAGCGGAACACAGACCGAAAAAACGAAGGAAAACGGTCAGCAGAATATGATATATTTCGGCGTCATCGCATTGATCATAGCGGTAGCGGCCGTTCTGATTTGGATCATGGCAAGACGCAGAAAACGGAAGACTGACAACGGAAAGAACAGGGGCTAACGATCAGCCCCTGTTTTTTATTAGTTTCTCATCTTGACACACGCCTTCGACGACACCGGCCAAAATGCCGACTCCTTTTTTAATATCTTCATCGGCTGCCGTCAGGCTGATGCGAATGCACTGCCGGACATGCGGCGAATCCCACGGAACATGATGAAAGAAAGACGCACCGGGGACGATGATGACGCCGTTTGCTTTCAACCGGGCGTACAGCTCGATATCAGCAACAGGGAGATCCTCGATCCACAGCCAACCGAAAAGCGAGCCTTCCCCTCTGTGCAAATGCCATTTGATATCGCCCGGCATTTCTCGAAGCAAAGCGTCCTTCAGCAGCAAAAATTTGTTATGGTAGTAAGGCCGCACCTCATGCTGCGAAACGGCGGCGAGGCGCCCGTCATCCAACACAGCTGCCGTCATATATTGCCCCAGCCTTGAAGAATGAATCGCCGCATTTGATTGAAAAGCCTCCATCACCTTCATGTAACGCGGATGACCGATGGCGATCCCGACCCTTTCACCGGGGAGGCCCGCCTTTGAAAGGCTTATGCAATGGATAATTTGATCGGTAAAAACGGGCTCCATTTCGATGAAGTTGATAGCCGGAAAAGGCGGCGCATATGCGGAATCGATGAGAAGGGGTACATCGGCGTCACGGCAGGCGTCAGAAATAAGCAGCACGTCTTCTTCAGAAAGAACATTTCCTGATGGATTATTCGGCCGGGACAGCACGACGGCGCCGATATCGCAAGCGCCTTGCATCCTCTTTAAAAAGCGTTCCCGGTCCAGTTCGTACCGGAACATGTGATCATCCAATGTTGAAATTAACGGCGGGATGCCTTCGACCGTGTCCATATCCAACGCCGCACCGCTGTACCCCGCATAATCCGGAAGCATCGGAATCAAAGCTTTTTTCACGACACCGTCGCTTCCCATGCCGCAAAATGAATTGATCGCAAAAAACAACAACTGCTGGCTTCCCGCCGTAATCAGCACATTTTCTTTCTCAATGTCATGACCATAGCGGTGTGAAAAGAACCGGACGACGCTGTTGATCAGCTCGTCCGTTCCATAGCTTGATCCGTATTGGCTGATGGCCGAAAGGAACGTACCATTCTCAAGCAGTCTCTCTAAAACTGCTTGCCACATCGCGGCCGTTTCCTGAAGGATCATCGGATTGCCGGCGCTCAAATTGAGATATTCACGCGAGCCGACATGAAGGATTTCCTGAATATCGCCCATCACCGCCCTGATCCCCGTCTTCTCATTCATTTTTTCGCCTATGATGCTGAGCTTCGGCTTCAATGTTTTACCCCCTAAACATGATACGGTCCGTTTTGACGGCGTTGTTTATATCATGGATAAAATACTGCGTCGGGACGCCGAACCGCCCTCCCTCATTTCCGGGAGGCAAATATTTCCTCACATAGCGTTCAGCCTCTCTTTTATAAACCGAATCATCCTCTATTTCTTCCAGCTCTTCGATTTCGGCAACGAGTTTTTTCAAGTCGTCCATGCATAATGAAAGATCGAGCGATGCCGGCTTATCTTTTCCCTTTTGGATGGAGCGGCCGTTGTCGATGATCCAGCTGAACAGAAAAAATCCCGTCCCGGAATCAAAGTTGTGTGTCGCATTATGCTGGCTCGGGTAGCGCAGCAGACGTTCAAACAGGACAAATTCGATAATTTCCTCCCAATAATCGTACTTTCGTTCTGCTAAAGCGAGGATAGACTGGCAATCCACTTTGATTTCCTCCAATATTCCCGCAAAAAAATTCATTTTCGCTTGAATGTGCTTGTGAAAAGGCTTGTTGCCGCAGTGATGGTAATAGTCGTGCAAATAACCCCAAAGGACCCTTGCTTCATACGTGTTTTCAGGAGAAATGTGCGCCGACTTGAAAGGAACATGTTCAAAAATGGCCCGCGCCCTCTTCAGCGTATCCTCATGGTAGATTTGGTAGAACTTATTGAAATAAAAAATCGCAAACGTCTGCTCTGTTATTTTTTCTTTTGTCTTCACATTTTCAGGAAAAAATACAATGCATTTTTCTTCTGTGAACCCCCTGGTTCCCGCTATCAGCTTCAGCGACTGGCAGCCGTTTTCCGGGTGAGGCATCTCCACCTCAATCGGCTTCATCATCGCCGGCTCATCGCGAACGGCCAGGAAAGCCTCAAAAAAGCAGCCTTTCGTATGCGGCCCGTTAGGCGTAACGACAGGGGCGAGAAAGAAGGTCGTCTCCTGATCCTGCGGAGGGCGATATGCCGTTAATAAACGGTCAAAATACGGCGTGTCGTCCAATCCGCGGCCGATCCAGTCCAAGACATCCTCTTTAAACGCTGCGCCGGCCTCAGGCACATGTACCGCCTCATATATGATTCCGGCAGCTTCGGCTAATTGAAGGAGAAGCTGTTTCGCCCTGACCTGCTGCTCTGTAATCTGTCCTTTTTCGTTTTGATACATTTGCAATTCATGAACCTGCGGTACAATTTGTTCGTTTACCATATTTACGATGCCACGCGTCAACGTCTTCATCGGCTTCCTCCCTCGCTTTTTCCGTGAATGGTAAAACACATCGGCACCTCGCCGAAATCCTTTATGACATGCAAATGGTTTTCATGGGCTGCCTTAATCGTCGTAATACAGCCGTCGGCTGCTCCTGATGCGCAGGCAAGCGCTGCTTGGGAATTGCTGCTGACCAAATCCACATGATCGCTGAACAGTTTTGCAAGATGAGCAGGTGCAGGATGTGATGCGACTATTTTGACATCCGGTTCCCTCGTGTTTTGCTTCACGGCAAACACCATATTGTATGTCGGCATGACAAAGCTATCTATGATTTGTAAATCGAGCAAATTCTCAAATACGATATTGTGCAAAAACGGATACACCGCGCAGTCCAAAAGGACTGAATTTTCAGTCTCTTTTACATGAAGCAGCGCCTCTTCCAGCGTTTCATAAAGCTTGACCTCACCTTGAAGCCCTTGGTTCTCAAGCCATAAAAAACCCGCTTTTTCACAGTTTGTACCTTTCGGACCCAATGTGTGAACAACCATCACCGCTTGATCTTCCTGCACTTTTGTCGAGATCATCTTAACCTCCCATTGTACCCGTCAGATTATTTTTATAGATGATGGCAAGGTCACCATCTAATTTCCGGTAAAAAGCTTCGCATTCTTCATATGAATCATGGCTTGTTAAAATAAACCCCGGGTATCCGGAAAAATGCGGATACGGAAGAATTTCGGCTCCTGGTTTGATAAATTGAAAAACCCGTTTGACTTCCGGCCTTTGTTTGATGTCTTCAAGACCGTCGATTTTTTCAAACGTCCCCGAGCCCTGCACGGGAATGATGTAGTTGCCGGCCGTCCTCTTGGCGCGAATCCCGTCTTCTAGATGCCTGTCCAGCAGTTTAAGGGCATTTTGAATGACCAGTTGCATGAAGTTGATGCCCGTACTCTCTTTAACGATGTAATGGGAGATACCCGAGCCGCCGATTCTCGCCCCGACTTCGATGACATAAGGCTGTCCGCTTTTATCGAGCCTTAGTTCGGTATGAGCCGGCCCCTGATGAATGCCTAAAGCTGAAACGGCCGCCGTCACTTCCCGTATGATCGAATCGTGCGCCTCCTCATCCAATTTAGCCGGTGCAATATAGACGCCTTCTTCAAAAAACGGCCCTTTACAATCGCCTTTATAACCGATCGACAATACGTGGACTTTTCCTTGAATTGACAATGTTTCAATCGCAAATTCAGGGCCGTCGACAAATTGCTCAACAATGATGCCTTTTTTTCCTGTGACAAACCGGCTAAGATCGCCCTTATTGATATCCTCTGCTTTGCGCATCGCCTCCTTAAGCTGTTTGCGGTCATCGGCCCGAACGACCCCCTGGCTTGAAAAACCGTTGATCGGTTTCACGACCAAAGGAAACGTCAGCTGAACATGTTCCAAGTCTTCATAAGCAGCAGCTTCTTGGAAGAAAGGGATATTCAACCCGTGCTGCCGAAGAATCCTGCGGGTTTCGCTTTTATTCCGGCAGTTTTCAATCGTTTGTAAAGGAAGTCCGGGAAGATTTAATTCCGCCGCGGCTTTTGCAGTGAAATGAAGCGCCGGCTCGAACAATGTCACCACTCCATCAAAAGGAGATTCGACAAATGTTTGCTTGACGATATTCATTGCTTTCTCTTCATCCTCGAACAGCGGGATCGGAACGCTTCGGTCAACTGCCGGGAGATTTCCCGGGCAATTTTCTTGCGAGTTGTAGAAAAATGTAACATCGAGGCCTAAATGTTCAGCTTCTTCAAAAATAAACGGCAATTGCTTATTTTGGCAAATGATGGCCAAGCGTTTGTTTAGCTTTGTCAATTTTTTCTGCCCTCTCTTCTTTTTTAATGTTGATAAACATGACTCCGAAAATCACAAACAACGTCCCTAAGTAAATATTTGCGTTTAATGTTTCGTCCAAAAACAGAAAGCCGATATAAAGGGCGATGACTGGAGAGATAAACAGATGGGAAGTCGCTTTTGAGATGTGCCAGTTTTTAAGCAAGTAAATATTGATCCAAAATCCCAATATAGAACCGATAATCGCCAAGTACAACAATGAGTAGAGACTGATGCCGGAAAATGTCCGCGTTCCGCTTTCTACTACTAAGCTGCTGATGAGCAAAATCGTTCCGCCCGAGAGCATGGACAGAGAATTGAAGCTTAGTATCGGAAGGGTTTGGATTTTCTGCTGCACTTTAATTTGTATAAAGGCAGATCCGAACATTGCACATAAGATGGCAGCCATGGAGATGATTTCGATGACTTCAACCTTGATAAACAGCTGATTGCCGAATACGATCGTAATGCCGAGCAACGCGAGGAAGATGCCCCACTTTTGAATCTTTGTAGCCGGGGTTCCTTTGACAAGCCGATTGATGATCAGGGCGAAGACGGAGATGCTTGCGGCCAGAATGGAGACCAGCCCGCTTGGCAAATACAGAGAAGCCCAATAGACGGAACCGAAAGGGATCGAAAAATACATGATGCCGTTGAAGAAGGATAGTACGAGCAGCTCCTTTGAAACAACAAATTGTTTGCGGATCAACAGAAAGACGGCGATCATGACGCTGGCGATCATAAAGCGCATGCCGGCCGACCAAAACGGCAGGCTGTCCTTGAGCCCCGCTTTTTGCACAGCCCACGTCGTTCCGCCGATCAAGCATAAAAGTCCAAACAGCACATGCACGCGGTACTTTAAAACGTTTGTCAACATATCACACACTTCACCTTGTTTGTTATCGTCTTGCGGTTTATTTTCTGAAAAATCTGATCAAAATGGATTATGAGGGAAATTATAACTTTTATATCAATACCAGTCAACAACATTTAAAATCTCTTAACAATATAATAAAAAACACTCACTATGAAGCTGTGAGTGTTTTATACTTTCATTTCGCGGGCACCTGCCGCTTTTCCGGCTGAACCGAATTCCCTCATTTTATTTTTCACCGTTTCCTTTACGGCGCCGATCCCAGGCGTCATATACGCGCGCGGTTCATATAAATCCAAGTTTTCCTTAAACATGGTTCGGGTTTTTTCGGTCCAGGCGACCATGCATTCGGTATTGATGTTGATTTTCGCATGGCCGAGCCTGATCGCTCTTGCAATTTGATCAGCCGGGATTCCCGAGGCCCCGTGAAGAACGAGCGGAACATCCGTCGCTTCCGAAATCTCCTCCATTTCCTTGAATCCAAGCTTTGGCTCGCCTTGATATTTGCCATGAACCGATCCGAGAGCGGCAGCCAGCGCATCGATATCCGTTTCTTTGACAAGGCGGATACATTCATGCAGGTCGGCGTATTTCACCCCGCCGATAAGGCCGTCTTCCATACCGCCTACCGTCCCTACTTCAGCTTCAACCGAAACGCCGTATAGCCGGGCATATGACACGACTTCTTTTGTCATGGCAATGTTTTCGTCGATCGGAAAATGCGAACCATCGATCATCACTGAACTGAACCCCGCGTCAATCGCCTGTCTGCAGCGTTCCGCACTGCTTCCGTGATCAAGGTGCAGCACGACGGGAACTGTAATCGACAGCTCTTCAACGAGCGCGCCGACCATGGCGGCAACCGTTTTGAATCCGCCCAAATAATCGATTAAGCGATCTGAGGCGGCCGCAATGACGGGTGAGCGTTCCTCTTCCGCCGCCTGTAAAATCGCCTTTGTCCACTGAAGGCCGTTAATATTAAACTGTCCGATTGCATAATGCTGTTCCTTTGCTTCTGTAAGAAGCTCCTTCATGGAAACGAAAGCCACGTTCACCCCTCCTTCTCGTGTTACATCTTAAAGTATTTTGAAACGACATCAACTGTTGTTTCCTTTGCGGTTTTAATCGTTTCTTCAGCGCTCATCTTATAATATTCCGGCCTGAACAGTTCAACAGAGACAACGTCTGAAAAGCCGATTTCTTTTAACGCGGATAAGTGTGCATCCAAATCAATGGCTCCCTGTCCCGGCCAAACACGGTCTTCATCTCTTAAAAAGCCGATCGGAAAATCCTCCGTGTCATCGATATGATAAATGAAGATTTTCTTGCCGTCCGCCTTCTTCAAATCCTCAAGACTTGAGCCCATTGCATGGAAGTGGAAGCTGTCAAACACAAGCCCGACATTATCACGGTTTACGGTGCTGACGATGTCATAAGCCTGTTTGAAAGTATTGACCGTACATTCCGGATGCCCGACAAACTCAAGAGCAATCTTAACGCCGTACGGCTCAGCGATGTCTGACAGCTCTGTCAGCACTTCGACGGAGCTTGCTTTAATATCTTCTTTTAAGATTTTTTGTTCGGTGACAAGCGGTACCGCGACCACGTATTTCACACCAAGCGTTTTGCATGTTTCCATCATGCCTTTAAATTCTTCGATGATTTCACGGTGCCCTTTTTCATCGCGGTTGTTGAAAAAGACAAGCGCATTCAAGGCCAGCGGCTTAATATGATGAGTTTGAAAATACTCGGCTAACTCTGAGAGAGAATGGTCTTTTAAATACCCAGGCAGCTTATCCATCGTCCGGATTTCGATATAATCGTATCCGTGCTTCTCACAGTATTCGAGATCCTTTGCAAGGTTTGAATTTTCCAACGTCGTTGCTTCATTAAAGCATAGCTTCATATTAGATTCTCCTTCTCTCATATCCTTGTGAAGATGAGTTCGGCAGGGCGCCGAACTCCAGGGGCTTAGCCTAATAGTTCTTGTTTCAATTTTTCAAGCATAAATCTGCTTGATTCATCCGCTCTTTCGTCGACCCAAGCAAAAACGGCATTAGTTGCAATTCCGTCGAACTTCATTTCTCTCAACTTTCTGAAAATCGTATCAAAATCGACCTCACCTTGACCAATGTCCAAATGCTGGTGAACCGTAACTTTTGCGTCAGGCGGATTGACGATGTAGCGAAGACCATGAGCCGCTTTATGATTATAGGTATCTGCAAATAAAACATGTGTGAGGCGGTCGCCGGCTTCGTCAAACATTGTCTCGATGTCGCCTTTGCCGTCATCATAGAAGAATGTATGCGCAGTCGAGTAGACAAGATTAATCCAATCCTTGTCAAGCGCGCGGATCATATCCATCGCACCTTTGTGTGTTTCGATAAAATCATATGGATGGGCTTGAAGATTGAGTTTAATGCCTTCTTTTTCAAAGATTGGCAGAAGCTCATCCATGGATTTGATAAATTTCTCTTCACTTGTTAAAGGATCGTATTTTGAACCGCTGAATTCGCTGTTCATCAAGTCGACTTCAAGCTCAACCGCAATTTCGATCGCCCTTTTCCAATTGCGCACGGCTGCCTGACGGCGATCTTCATCAGGACCTGCCCAGTGGTAAAGCGGAAGGAGCGATGAAAGCTTAACACCGGTATCTCTTAAAAGCCGCTTGAGTTGTTTGATCTTTGCTGAATCGACTTTCGGATATTTATAGAATGGACAAAAATCTTCGCGCGGCGATAGTTCGATATATTCGTAGCCAAGCTCCGCCGTTTTATAGACCGTTTCCTCCAAAGTTAAATCATCACGATACATCGATGGATCCAATGCTAACTTCATAGTTTTCACTCCTCGAAAAGTTTTTATTTTTTAACAGTTGTAAACGTTTGATAGAATTCCGGTTTCTCCTGAAGCGCCACAGGTTCTTTCTGCCCGGATTCCTGGGCTTTTACGCAAGCGTCCGTTGTCACGGCGGCGATATAACCATCCCATGCATTCGGTCCGCTGACCTCGCCTTTCTGTTGAATCGAATCAATGAAGTCTTGAATTTCCACATCGTACGCATCCACAAAGCGGCGCTGCCAATCCATCAGGATATCTGTAGAGAATTTCCCGTCTTTTCTCAAAGAAATGCTTGACGGTTCAGGAAGCCTGATGATGCCGTCTTCCCCGACGATCTCACACTGAATGTCGTAGCCGTATTTGCAGTTGACATAGATTTCCGCATTAATAATGATCCCGCCTTTTGTCTCGATGACAACAATTTGCGGATCCCGTAAATGAGGAAGTGCATTTTTCGATTTTTTCGGATAGATCACTTGGACAGACTCATAATCATCATTGATCAGCCAGTGCAGGACATCGATTTCATGAACAAGTGTATCAACGACAGCCATATCCGTCGTGTAGTTTTCCGCTACAGACGGGTTGCGGTGCGCACAGTGGATCATCAGCGGCTCGCCGATTATCCGGTTGTCGATCGCTTCTTTCAGCTGGACGTAACCGCTGTCATAACGGCGCATAAAACCGACTTGCACGAGGCGTTTTCCCGCTTTGATTTCCTCTTCGACAATGCGCATGCATCCTTCGGCGGTTGTTGCGAGAGGCTTTTCGCAGAATACATGCTTCTTCGCTTTAATGGCTTTTAAGACGCTGGTCTCGTGAGCCGGTCCCCAGCTTGTCACTAAAACCGCATCTACATTTTCGGCTGCGATCAGGCTGTCATCATCCGGATAGACTTTGGCATTCAAGCTGTAGTCACTTACGACTTGTTGAGCTGCCTCTTGATTCACATCTGTAACCGCAACGATTTCTCCGCCGGCTAATTTATTCGTGATGCGGTTGATATGCTCTTTTCCGATTGCTCCTGTACCAATAACACCTATGCGTAATTTCATTGATAGCCACTCCTTCAAAAGTAGTTACATAATTTTTCTTGTTTGTCCTTGTTCAGCTTGAGCTGGCGGAGTTCCGTACAGTTCTTCCTGAATTTGTTCAAGCGATTTGCCTGATGTATTCGGTGCGAAAGCGAGCCCGATGATCATGCTGACAGTCACACACCCGAGGAGAATGGCAGCCATGAATCCAATGCCCATATTCGTGATAACCATCGGGACAAAAAGGCTCCAGGCTCCTATTGAGATACGAACAAGAAAGAACATCAATCCTTGTGCAGATGCACTGTACTCCGTAGGAAAGATCTCGCTGGCCCATAGTTGGTAGTTTGCCTGTTGTCCGGCTCCGTTGTTAATGCCGATCATCACGATAAACAGAACGAGAATCGGCAATCCTTCTGCCGGAAGCAAAAACAACGACCAGCCGATGACGGCCATTGATGCCGCAATACCAAAAACCGTCTTTCTATATTTGTCTGCGAAAGGCATGAATATAAAAGCGACGCCAAGCCCGGTGAAAATAAACAGCCCCATCTGCAGAATGTTTGCCATGTTTGCCGAAACACCGCCGACTTGCTGATAAATGTAAGGCATAAAGAATCCCATCACGCCGGCCGCGAGATTCCAGACTAAGTACACGCCCATTAAAAACAGAATGCTTTTTAAAAACTTAGGCTGAAGCAGATCCAAATAAGAAGTTTTGTGAATGACTTGCACCGTCTCGGATTTATCCTGCCAGGCGTCAGATTCCGGCAGTTTCATCCGAAGTACATAAGTGATCAATGCAATAACAAGCAGATGTGCAAAGACAATCTTATTGCCCAATAAGCCAAACCCGCCCAGCAATACTGACAGCAGGAGGACGACAACCGCTCCGGCAGCCTAGGCGACTTGGGCAACGCCGCAGTGGCGGGCCCTGTTTGTTCTCGGAGCATTCTCTGCGATAATCGTCCAAGAAGCTGTAATATCAGCTCCGACTGATAAACCGATGATAATGTAACCGCTTAACAAAATGGGGAAGTTGAAGCCGAATAAAACCAGACAAATCCCAAGCGCGTAAATTAACATGCTGTTCGTATAGACAGCCTTGCGCCCGATTTTATCAGCAAGAAATCCGCCGAGCAGCGCTCCGATTGCTGCTGAGATGGCGTTTGCGCTCAACGCGCCGAGCAGTCCGATCTGTGTATCCGTAAGCTTTAAATAACTGACCCATAAAGATAAACCGGCTGATCCTGCTACAATGGAACCCGCGTCGATGTAGTTTGCCAAAGCTGCTGCTATGGTTCGTTTATTGAATGGTGAAACTGCTGCATTTCCATTGCTCAATGTAAAGCCCCCTTAATTGGTTGCTGCGGGATTTAACAAATGACGGTCGATATATTTTCTGGCGATCAGCGCGTATTCAAGAGGATTTGCAACTTCAGGGTCCTGCTCGGCTTCTACTACGATCCATCCGGAATAGCCGTGCTTTAAAAGCATTTGATACACTTCCGTAAAGTCGATGCAGCCGTCGCCGGGAACTGTGAACATGCCTTGTAAAAACGATTGCCTGAACGATTTTCCTTCCTCTTTGCATTTCTTCATGACATTAAGGCGGGCGTCTTTAAAATGAACATGCTTGATGCGGTCAATATGTTTTTCAAGGATATTGATGTAATTACCGTCGGAAATATAGGCATGCCCCGTATCATAAAGAAGATGAACGAGCGTCGGATCAGTGCCTGCCATCAGGCGGTCGACTTCCTCTTCCGTCTGCACTCCCGTCCCGAGATGGTGATGGTAAACAAGCTTGAGCTGATATTCGCCGGCGATTTCCCCGAGATGATTCATCCCTTTGCAAAGACGCTGCCATTCTTCATCAGAAAAATGCGGCTTTTCTTTAAACACGTTCTTATCCAGTCCCTGAACACTGTACGTTTGTTCAGACACGACCGCAACATCCGCACGGACTTCTTTCAAGTACTGGCAGTGGGCCTTGAATTCTTTGGCAGCTTCCTCAATGCCGTCGCGGAGAATAAAGCTGCTGAACCACTTTCCTGCAATCCTTAAATTTCTCAGCTCAAGCTCTTTATTTAAAATCACAGGTTCCGGGAAAAAGCCCCCAACCTCTGTCCCTTGAAAGCCTGCAACGACGATATCGCTCAGCAAATGCTGAAGGGTATTGCCCGCTCCGATTTCCGGCATGTCATCATTCCGCCATCCTATGGGGGCGATGCCCCATAGAATTTCCGATTTGACCATCCTGGTGCCTCCTTTAATACTGCTTTGCAGATTCGAGCATTTTTTCTTTGGCTTCATACGCTTTTTGAACGCTTTCCTGTTCTGAAACCTCTGCAACACCTACGTGCCACCAGCTGTCATAGCCGTCCGTCATCGTCTTTGGCAGCACTTTCATTTCGATCAATGTAGAGACATCTTGTTTCTTCGCATCTTCAATTGCCGCTTTTAGCTCTTCGACCGTGTTGGCGCGGTACGTCTTGGCGCCGTAGCCTTCGGCAACCTTTGCATAGTCCACATTCAAAATCCGGTTATCCTCTGTTCTGAACTCGCAATAGTAGCTGCCGCTTCCATGGTCCATCTGCAGGTTATTGATGCAGCCGAAGCCTGAGTTGTCAAAGAGCAGGACATTGATTTTTTTGTTGTATTGAATGGCCGTAATCAGTTCGGAGTGAAGCATCAGAAAACTTCCGTCCCCAACCAGTGAATAGACTTCTTTATCCGGATGGGCCAATTTCAGGCCGAGCGCGCCCGATACTTCATATCCCATGCATGAATAGCCGTATTCCAAGTTGTACGTATTCGGCACGTTTGCATGCCACAACCGCTGCAGGTCGCCCGGAAGAGAGCCCGCTGAACAAATGACGACGCTGTCTGGATCAACCGTTTCATTGATGGCGAGCAATGCCGTTGTTTGCGGCAGTTCGGTTTGCAGTTCATCTGCATATTCGTTCATCACTTCTTGGGAGAAGTGGTTTTTAATTTCAGGCGTAAAGTTTTCGCGTTTAAATGTTACTTTGCTTAGGCGGTCGCGTTCAGCCAGCCATTCGTCTTTCAGCTCCTTGATGGTTGAACCGAACGCGCTACTGTAGCCTTCCAATAAGCCGTGCAGCTTGCCGAGCGACAGTTTCGCATCCGCGACAACCTGGAAAGCATCCAGTTTATAAGCCTGCATTCTGCTGACATTGATGTTCAAAAATTTTGCGTTGTCAAAGTCAAATGCCGTTTTGGAGGATGTTGCAAAATCGGTGTATCTCGTGCCGATTCCAATGATCAGATCGGCCTGGCGTGCGGCTTTGTTAGCTGCCAGTGTACCTGTGATCCCCATTCCTCCCAAATTGTTGGCGAAATCGGCTTCTACCGTAGACTTTCCGGCCTGGGTTTCAACCAGCGGAATGTTGTAAGCTTCAGACATCGCGATTAATTCGTCGCGTGCGCCGGAATACTTCGCACCGCCGCCGACTAAAATAAGCGGTTTTTTGCTTGATTTGATCAGCTCTGCCGCTCCCTTTAGCTCGCGTTCGCTCGGCTCCATGCGGTCGATGTAGTGAACGCGCTTCCGGAAGAAGCTCTCATCAAAATCAAATGCTTCGCCTTCAACGTCTTGAGAAATGCAAATCGTTGCCGGACCAGCTTTTGCAGGATCTGTCATCACTTCAAAAGCGCGGATCAAACTGCTCATCAACTGTTCGGGACGCGTAATACGATCCCAATACCGCGAAACCGGCTTTAATGCATCGTTTGTCGTGATCGCCGCACTGTATTCTTGTTCAACTTGCTGAAGAACCGGATCAGGCTGCCTTGTCGCAAATGTATCAGCCGGAATCAAGAGGACGGGGATGTTGTTCGCAAGCGCCGTACCTGCGGCGGCCACCAGGTTAGCCGCTCCCGGTCCAACAGATGTCGACACGGCATATATCTTCCTTCTCAGCATCTGCTTGCTGTAAGCCATTGCCGCATGCGCCATTCCCTGTTCATTTTTGCCTTGAAACACTTTTAAGCGGCCGGCATCCTGTTCAAGCGCCTGACCGATTCCAACGACGTTCCCGTGTCCGAAAATTGTGAAGATTCCTTCGACAAACGGTGTTTCTTCGCCGTCGAAATTGATATACTGCTGGTTCAAGAACTTAATTAACGCTTGTGCCGTTGTTAAACGTATTTTCTTACCCACAAACGATCCCACCTTTATTCGTTCTTTTTTAAGACTGTGCCGCAATAAGCTGTTCGATTTCTTCAACGGTCGGCATGGCTTCTGATGAGCTATGCTTGCTGACGACAATAGAGGCTGAGGCGCTTCCGTATTTCAAAGCCGTTTCGATTGTCTTTCCTGTCACGAGGCCGTAGATAAAGGCCGAAGCATACGAATCGCCCGCCCCGAATGTTTTCAAGACCTTTGTTTTATAGGCTTTTGCGCGGAAGACCTCACCCGATTTGCTGTAGGCGTATGAGCCGTCCACACCGTGCTTGATGACGACGAGGTCTGCAGAGTGCCCGAATAAATGCTGGACAGACTCTTTGTTGCTTCCCCGGCTCTTGTTTTCCATCACGTCAAATTCATCGCGCGTACCGATAACGATGTCAGACTGCTCGGCAACCAGCGTATAGTAAACCGAAGTCTCTTCCTGTGATGTCCATGTATACGGGCGGTAGTCAAGCTCAAATACGACTTTGACGCGATGTTTTTTCGCAAGATTCACCGCTTTTAAAACCGCTTCGCGCGACGGACTTTTTGCCAGCGCCGTACCGGAGACAAGGAGCATCTTCGATTTGGCGATGTAGCCTTCGTCTACCTCTGAAGGTTCGAGGTAAAGGTCTGCAACATCATCCCGGTACATTAAAATGCTGCACTCTTCGGGGCTTTTGATTTCGGTAAAGGCAAGACCCGCCTTATGCCCCTCTTTGTCAACGACCATTTGAGAGGTGTCGACGCCCGTTTTTCTCATATATGATTCTATAAATCTGCCATGCTGGTCATCCGGAATCTTGCCGATAAAGCCGGCTTTCAATCCCAACTTTGAGCTGCCGATCGCAATGTTGGCCGGCGAGCCGCCGACATATTTCGAAAACGTCATCGTTTCTTCCATCGGCCGGTTGTATTCGACAGCGTTCAAATCAATGCATGCGCGGCCGATCGCCACAATGTCAAATTCCTTCTCTTCGTTAAACGTATATTTCATCTTCAACAGCCACTCCTCGCCTGATTGTTAGCGTTCCAGGATCCATTCATGGTCTGGATCGTTATGAAACTTCCACTTGCGCACAGGTCCTGCCATGACATTTAAATAGTAGGATGTATAGCCGTCAGGAACCCCCACCGGATGATATCCCGCCGGCACGATGACAACGTTTTCATTCTCGACGGTCATCGTCTCGTCAATGGAGCGGTCATCCGTATACACGCGCTGGAATACAAAGCCCTGTGCAGGGTCAAGCTCATGATAGTACGTTTCTTCTAAAAACGATTCTTCTGGCAGATTGTCTTGATCGTGTTTATGCGGCGGATAACTGGACCAGTTTCCGCTTTCGGTGTAGACTTCGACGACCAAAAGGCTGTTCGCCGAAGGGTCTGAATCGGGAAGAATGTTATGGACGGTCCGTTTGTTGCTGAATTTTCCGCGGTGCTCAATGCCGTTGTCTTCCGCTTTAATCAATTTCGTCGGCAGCTGTTTTTCTGAAGGGGAATAACAAAGGGCGATCCTCGCCTGTGTAACCGCTGTCACTTCAAACGTGCGGTCATTTGACACATAGACGCTGTCCGTCGGTTTTTTTTCAAACACGCTGTCCCTCGTGCCGATGTTCTCAAATGTCACATCTCGATCAGACACCGTGATTTTTCCGGTAACCGCGACGATGCAGCATTCCTGTTTGTTTAATTCCTCCGAGTAGCGGGCGCCGGGTGCGAGATCGATGACTTTAAATTCCACATATTGAAGATCCGAATTTGACGTTTTGACTTCGTGTACAACCTTCACGCCTTGAGAAAGCTCAACCGCCTGCGGCTTGCGCAGCAAATGACTCATTGAAACAGCCTCCTTTTTATATCTTGAAACATGGACCGAACAGCGCGGGATTCACGCCGTTCGGAAATGATCTGTTTAGTTGAAATCAGGCGCCGGATATCTTGCAGTTACGACTTTTTTGCGCGTATAGAAATCGACGCTGTCTTTTCCGTTAGCATGCAGCGTTCCAAAGAACGATGACTTCCAGCCTGAGAATGGGAAGAATGCCATTGGAGCCGGAACGCCAAGGTTGATCCCGAGCATGCCCGCATCAATGTTTTCGCGGAAATAGCGGATCGCGTTGGAATTTGAGGTAAACAGGCATGCACCGTTTGCAAATTCAGATTTGTTGGCGATCTCAATCGCTTCTTTTAAGTTTTTCACGCGGATAACCGACAGAACCGGCGCGAAAATTTCGTCTTTCCAAATCGTCATATCGGTTGTCACATTGTCGAAGATCGTCGGGCCGACGAAATAACCTTCGTCAGATACGTTTCCGCGTCCGTCACAGACGAGTCTGGCGCCTTCTGCAATCCCTTTTTCGATATATCCGAGCGTGCGCTTTCTGTTTTCTTCGCGAATGACCGGGCCTAAGAATACACCGTCATCCAAGCCGTTTCCGATTTTGACTTCGGACGCTTTCTCAACCAATTTTTCCATAAATGCATCGGCGATATCTTCCTCTACGGTTACAACCGCACAGGCCATGCAGCGTTCTCCGGCAGAACCGAAGGCTGCGCCGATGATATTTGTCACCGTATCCTCCAGGTTGGCGTCGTTCAGCACAATCGTATGGTTTTTGGCTCCCGTCAACGATTGAACGCGTTTCAAATGCTCGCTTCCTTTTTTATAAACATACTCTCCGACCGGTTTGGAGCCGACAAATGAAATTGCTTTAATTTCCGGGTGCTCCAAGATGCCGTTGACGACATCATGCGCGCCGTATACCACATTGAATACGCCTTTTGGAAGTCCGGCTTCTTCAAACAGCTCAACCAGCTTCTCCGTCAACAGCGGCGTGCGCTCGGACGGTTTCAAAATAAACGTGTTTCCTAAAGCAATCGCCATCGGGAACATCCAGCACGGAACCATCATCGGGAAGTTGAACGGGGCAATTCCGCCGACGACACCAACCGGATAGCGATAGTTTGCCGCTTCAACGTCAGTTGCGATCGTTGCGAGCGAATCACCCATCATTAAAGACGGAGCCCCCGCGGCAAATTCGACATTTTCGATCCCGCGTCCCACTTCGCCAAGCGCTTCTTTTGTGTTTTTTCCGTTTTCGATCGTGATCAGGCGGGCAAGCTCTTCTTTATGCTGAGTCAAAAGCTGGTGATAGTTAAATAGGATTCTCGCCCGGCGCGGCACGGCTATTTTCGACCAAGTTTTGAACGCTTCCGCCGCTGTTTGGGCGGCGTATTCTATATCCTCCCGCGTGGAGATCGGCACCTGGCACAGTACTTCTTTCGTTGCAGGATTGACGACATCTTCGTATTTATCGGTTTTGCTTTCAACCCATTCGCCATTAATATAGTTTCTTAACTTTCTGATTTCTGCCATTCTTATAACCTCCTTAATTATTAATCCTCTGGTACAGATAGGGCGTCATAGACGGCATGCATGACCGATTCGAAAAAAATTAAACGCTTACAAAAAAACAACTAACTTCGCTACAATAAAAGAACCGAAAACGATATGTAAAGCCTTTTTAAGCTCAACATTTCATAAAAATTATCACGTTTTGGTCACTTCTTGGTTATATTCTAATCCGATCATACCCATAAGTCAATCATTAAAAAAATAAATTTTTCCTTGAAAATCTTAGTATAATATATGTGTAATAATATGGAATACAGCCAATCCTTGCAAAAAATAATCACCAATGTTATCATTTCTTAAGCAATTATTGATTAACTCTTGGTTTTTATCTATATTTTAATTAAAGATTCCATGAAGGAGATTTTAAAATATGAAATTGATGCGGATAAAGGAGATGGAAGAGTATATTTTGACAAATGGCACCGTTTCATTAGACGAACTGTGCCAGGTCTTTAATGTTTCTAAAAACACGGTCAGACGCGATATCAACAAATTGACTGAGAAAGGGGTTATCAAAAAGGTATACGGCGGCGTGACGGCGATTGAAAAAACGGTTTTGATCCCTTTCGAAAATCGCACAATCCAAAATAAAGACGCCAAAACGAAAATCGCACATTACGCTTCACGGTTTATCGAAGATCACGATCTCGTCTTTATCGATTCCGGGACGACGACGCGGTCCATTTTAGAAACGCTTGATCCAAATAAAAATGTAACCGTTTTAACGAACAGTCTTGATATTATCAATGCCGCGGCAGCCTTGAAAAACATAAACCTTATTATCATCGGCAGCAACTTTAAGCGGAAAACGCAGTCCTTTGTCGGGATGGATGATCCGGGGACATTGGATAAATACAACATCAACAAAGCCTTCATGTCGGCCACAGGAGCAACTTTGACACACGGGCTGACAAACTCCGATTTGCTCGAATATGAAATCAAAAAGAAGATTTCTGAAAAAGCAAAGGAAGTCTATTTGCTGGCTGACCACTCCAAATTCGGCAAATCAACCTTGCTGACGTATGCGCGCTTTGACAGGCTGCACGCCATTGTAACATCCAAGCCTCTTGATGAGGATTACAATCAGTTCTGCCAAGAGCATAAAATTGAAATCCATCTTGCATAGCGTTTATAGTGAAAGAGAACAACTTGGCCGGCCGGGCCGGTCAAGTCTGTCTATTAATTTTTTGGAGGGGAAACGATGAAAAAAGTAAGAATGGGCAAGTCTGATCTTCACGTATTTCCGATCGGTTTGGGAACAAATGCAGTCGGCGGCCATAACCTCTATCCGAACCTGAATGAAGAAACGGGAAAAGAACTGGTTAGGGAAGCGCTCAAAAACGGCGTGACGATGCTGGATACTGCATACATATACGGAATCGGCCGTTCTGAGGAGCTGATCGGTGAAGTCCTCCGCGAATTCAACCGCGAAGATGTTGTGATTGCAACGAAAGCGGCTCACAGGAAAGAAGGAAACGATTTTGTCTTTGACAACTCTCCGGCATTTTTGAAGAAGTCTGTGGACGAGAGCTTACAGCGTCTGCAAACAGATTACATCGATCTCTTCTACATTCACTTCCCAGACGAACATACGCCGAAAGATGAAGCCGTCCAAGCGCTCAACGAGCTGAAAAAAGCGGGGAAAATCCGGGCGATCGGCGTCTCCAATTTCTCTCTCGAACAGCTTAAAGAAGCGAATAAAGACGGACTTGTTGATGTTTTCCAAGGCGAATACAACCTGTTGAACAGGGAAGCGGAAACGACCTATTTCCCGTATATCCAGGAGCATGATATTTCGTTTGTTCCGTACTTCCCGCTCGTATCAGGACTGCTCGCAGGTAAATATACAGAAGACACGACATTCCCTGAAGGCGACCTCCGCAGGGAGATGGAACATTTCCAAAGCGACCGTTTTAAAGAAAATATCAGAAAAGTGAACGAGCTGGTCCCGATCGCTGAGAAGCACAATGTTGACATCGCTCACGTCGTATTAGCCTGGTACCTTGCAAGACCGGAGATTGACATGTTGATTCCGGGAGCAAAACGCGCAGACCAGCTGCTGGATAACTTAAAAACGGCTGATGTCAAACTGTCTCAAGACGATATCGATGACATCGACCAATTGTTTGCAAAATAAACATTTAAAAAACCTATCTTCCATGATAGGTTTTTTTACAAAAAATATTGACAGCGCTTCCAACTCTGATATGATAGGGATTAAGTTAATAATAGTGACGGAGATTCAGGAGATCCACAGAAAAACCCTTTAGTTTCAGAGGTTTTTTTGGGGTCTTTTTTCTATGTCGCTTTATTAGCAGATTCATATCCAAAGGGGGAAAGTGAATTTTTGATCCAAAAAAAGAAAGGGGAAACGAACAAAGTGAAAGGACTTTTACGCAGTGTATTCATGTGCGCCGCTCTGATCGGAACCGGCTTAGGAGCGGGCGTTCAGGCGGAGGCTGCGCAACCGGCCGCCAAACCGCTCAATCCTAATAAAATACTAAACATCGCCCACCGCGGTGCATCGGGCCATGCCCCTGAACATACTCTATCAGCCTATGAGCTTGGACAGCGTATGAAAGGAGATTACATAGAAATCGATCTGCAAATGACAAAAGACGGCCGATTGATTGCCATGCATGATGAAACACTGGACCGCACAACAAACGGAACGGGACCGGTCAAAGATCATACATTAAAAGAAATCAAAAAACTGGATGCCGGCTCGTGGTTTAATAAAAAATATCCCGAATCGGCGAAAGATGAGTACGCCGGGTTGAAGGTTCCAACGCTCGAAGAGGTGATTCAAAAGTTCGGCAGAAACGCCCGCTATTATATTGAAACAAAATCGCCCGAAGTCTATCCAAAAATGGAAGAAAAGCTGCTGCAAATCCTAAAAAAATATAAATTAACGGGGCCAAGCGTTCATTCGAACAAAGTCATCATCCAATCGTTCAGCACTGAAAGCTTAAAGATCATTCACCGCCTGGACCCTGGCATCCCTCTTGTGCAGCTGCTTTGGTACGATGGGCCGGCGGCCGTTTCGGATGACGAGCTTGAGGCGTATCAATCTTACAGCGTCGGTCTCGGGATGAACTTTGATCAAATTGATCGAGCATACGTCCAAAAGGTGCGCAAACACGGATTGCTCGTTCACCCTTATACTGTCAATGAAAAAGAAGACATGCAGAGACTGTTCGATTGGGGCGTCACCGGAATGTTCACCAACTTTCCCGATCGCCTGCATGAAGTGTTAAACGAAAACAAGTAATACAGACACAGGAGGACAACATGATTAAGCATTTTAAACCTGCACCGCCGATTGACAGATTGCCTGATGAAAAAATCGATGCTGAATATAAGAAATTCAGACTGCAAGTGTTTCTCGGCATTTTCATCGGATATGCAGCATACTATTTAATTCGCAAAAATTTCTCGCTCGCCATGCCGTATTTTATCGAAGAAGGGTTTTCAAAATCACAGCTGGGCCTGGCCTTGTCAGCCCTTTCGCTGTCTTACGGCATCAGCAAGTTTGTGATGGCGACGATATCGGACAGAAGCAATCCGAGAATGTTCCTGCCGGCAGGTTTGATTCTTTCCGCCATCATCAGCCTGCTTATGGGGTTTGTTCCTTTCTTTACTTCTTCTGTAGCCGTCATGTTTATTATGCTGTTTTTAAACGGCTGGTTTCAGGGGATGGGCTGGCCTCCGTCAGGACGCGTCCTCGTTCACTGGTTCAGCGTGAGCGAAAGGGGAAATAAAACGGCGATCTGGAACGTCGCCCACAATGTCGGAGGCGGATTGATGGCTCCAATTGCCATTGCGGGTGTTGCAGTATTCGCCGGAATCGCCGGCACATCTTCTTCAGGATATGAAGGCGTGTTTATATTGCCTGCACTCGTCGCAATCGTCATCGCATTTATCTCATATTTCTTAATCCGCGATACGCCGCAGTCTGTCGGACTGCCGCCGATTGAAGAATATCGCAACGATTATTCAACAAAAACGAAAAAAACGTTTGAAACCGAATTATCGACAAAGGAAATCCTGTTTAAATACGTATTAAATAATAAATGGGTTTGGGCGATCGCACTTGCGAACATTTTTGTCTATTTCGTCCGCTACGGCGTATTGGACTGGGCGCCTACCTATTTAAGCGAAGAAAAAGGGTTTGATATGAGCAAATCAAGCGTTGCCTATTTTCTGTATGAATGGGCGGGTATTCCGGGAACGCTTTTATGCGGCTGGATCTCTGATAAATGGTTTAAAGGACGCCGCGGACCTGCCGGCTTTGTCTTTATGCTCGGCGTGTTGATCGCCGTGCTCGTATACTGGTTCAACCCTGCGGGAAATCCGTTGGTCGACATGATTTCCTTGATTGCGATCGGATTTCTCATCTACGGCCCGGTCATGCTGATCGGCTTGCAGGCGCTTGACTTTGTACCGAAAAAAGCAGCCGGAACCGCCGCAGGGCTTACAGGCCTGTTCGGCTACCTTGGCGGAACGATGACAGCCAACGCTTTAATGGGAGCCATCGTTGATGCAGCCGGCTGGAACGCAGGATTTACTTTATTAACGGCTTCCTGCGCGATTGCTGCCCTCATCTTTGCGATGACTTGGAATGTTCGTGGACAGGAGGTCGTCAAGCATTAAGTGAAAGGATAGAAATGGGTGATCCCCCAATATCAAAGAGCTGGCTGCTGAAGAGTTTCAAGACTTCCGGTGCATTCTTGTCCTTGGCAAAGACGTAAAAAAAAGCAAAGTAAAAGCTGCGTCTCGAGGCTTCTCGAGACGCAGCTTATTTTTACGACATTACTTTGCAGATATCGTTCGTAAACTCGACAGGATCTTCGATCGGCAGACCTTCGATGAGAAGGGCCTGGTTGTACAGGAGGCCTGTGTACAGTTTGAATTTTTCTTTATCGCTTTCAAAAGCGTCCTGAAGCGTTTTGAAAACGTCGTGATTTGTATTGATCTCCAGTACTTTGTCGGCTTTGACATGCTGATTGTCAGGCATGGCGTTTAAAATTTTCTCCATTTCGATCGTGACTTCGCCGTCGGCAGCAAGGCATACAGAGTGGGTTTTCAGGCGTTTTGACGCCCTTACGCTTTTGACTTTGTCGGCCAGTATGCTTTTCATTTCATCGAAAAGGGCTTTGTGCTCTTTCTCGTCCGCATCAGATTTGTTTTGGTCTTCGTCTGCCTCGATTCCGAGGTCGCCGCTTGAGACGGATTTGAATTCTTTCTCCTGATACTGCCCCAGCATTTTAATGGCAAACTCGTCAATGTCTTCGGTAAAGTATAAAATCTCGTATCCTTTTTCCGAAACGAGCTCAGTTTGCGGAAGCTTTTCGATCCGGGCATACGAGTCTCCTGACGCGTAGTAAATAAATTTCTGATCTTCAGGCATTCTCGATACGTACTCATCCAGCGTGACAAGCTTTTTCTCTTTGGAAGAGTAGAACAGCAGCAAGTCCTTCAGCATGTCTTTGTTGGCGCCGAATTCGTTGTAGACGCCAAACTTGAGCTGTCTGCCGAACGATTGATAAAAAGACTCGTATTTTTCCCTGTCATTTTTCAGCAGGCTTTTCAGCTCATTTTTGATTTTCTTGCTGATGTTTTTGGCGATCAGCTTGAGCTGGCGGTCATGCTGGAGCATCTCTCTTGAAATGTTGAGGGATAGATCCTCTGAATCTACCATTCCCTTCACAAAGCTGAAGTGGTCAGGGAGCAGATCCGGGCATTTGTTCATGATCAAGACCCCGTTTGAATACAGCTCCAGGCCTTTCTCAAATTCTTTTGAATAATAGTTGAACGGAATGTTCTCCGGTACGAACAATATGGCATGGTATCTGACTGCACCGTCGACGCTCGTATGAATATGGGCGAGCGGTTTGTCAAAACCGTAGTGCTTTTCCGCATAAAACGCTTCATAATCCTCTTTTGTGAGCTCGTTTTTATTTTTCCGCCAAATCGGCACCATGCTGTTGACTGTCTGCTCTTCCTGGACTTCTTCGAATTCGTTTTCGCCGTCTTCTTTCGGCTTATTGACGGTGACATCCATCTTGATCGGATAGCGGATGAAATCGGAATACGATTTAATGATTGATCTTAAACGGTGCACGTCAAGGTATTCATCATAACTTTCATCATCCGTATTTTCTTTCAGTTTCAGAATGATGTCTGTACCGACGTTATCTTTTTGGCAGGGCTCGATCGTATACCCGTCGGCTCCCGCAGATTCCCACTTATACGCTTCATCGCTGCCAAGCGCCTTTGTGATAACGGTGACAACATCAGCCACCATAAACGCGGCGTAAAATCCGACGCCGAACTGGCCGATGATATCGTGCCCGTCTTTCAGTTCATTTTCCTGCTTAAACGCAAGCGAACCGCTCTTTGCGATCGTTCCGAGGTGCTCTTCCAGCTCCTCTTTTGTCATGCCGATCCCGGTATCTGATACGGTCAATGTTCTGTTTTCCTTATCGGCCTTCACTTTTATGTAATAGTCATCTTTGTGAAATGTTAAAGAATCATCCGTGAGCGCTTTGTAGTAGATTTTATCGATGGCGTCGCTCGCGTTGGAGATCAGCTCCCTTAAAAAGACTTCCTTTTGGGAGTAAATTGAGTTAATCATGATGTCTAACAATCTTTTGGATTCTGCTTTGAATTCTTTTTTAGCCATCTTTTCTCTCTCCTTTTTGTGATGAAAACGATTTTTCAATATCCTTCCTATTCACATCTTAAATAACATACCGTCTGATTGATGTCAATATGTAATGGAAATGAGCAATTTGACATCCGTACCCGTCCTTCATATAATTTGATAATGAAGGAAATTTTGACTGCATGAGGTGGAAAGGAATGAAAATCTTATCAACTGTTCTTAAAAGAGAATTGGCTTAAAGACGGGAGAAGTCTGCCCTTTTTTAGACAAGCCATCTCGGGAACAGTTTGATACGATTTCACATCCTTTCTTGCTGTATGTTCATATGTAGCGGGTGAGGTGTATTTGCCTTACCCGCTTTTTTTGCCGGCAGGATGGCGATGCTTCGCGCTGTTCTCTTTAGATGGCTTGTTTTTCAAAAATAAGCCTGAAGGAGAGAATGATCATGAGTATTGTCAATGTAACGAACCTTACCCATATGTACGGAGACCGGATCATATTCCGGAATGTCAGCTTCCGCTTGCTGAAAGGCGAGCATGCCGGCCTCGTCGGGGCAAATGGCGCCGGAAAGTCGACATTGTTCCGGCTTTTGACCGGAAGCCTGCTGCCTGATGACGGGTACATCGAATGGCATCCGAATATCCGGGCCGGTTTTCTCAAGCAGCACGCCGAGCTGACGGCGGGCACCACCATCATGGAATACCTGGAAAAAGCCTATGAACGGCTTTTTGAAACTGAAAAGAAAATGAATATGCTTGCCGAAAAGATGGCGAACGCCGGAGACGGCTTGGACGCCATGCTGAAAACATACGGAGAGCTTCAGGCTGAACTGGATGCTTCGGGGTTTTACCGTATCGGCGCAAAAATCGAGGATGCGGCCCAAGGACTCGGACTGACGGAGATCGGGCTTCATCAGGATGTCACGGCATTAAGCGGCGGTCAGCGAACAAAGCTGCTGCTGGCCAGGCTTTTGCTCGAGGAACCAGATGTGCTCTTATTGGATGAGCCGACCAACTATTTGGATGCAGCGCATATTGACTGGCTTACCGGATATTTGAAGCACTATGAACACGCGTTTCTCGTCATCTCGCATGACGAACGTTTTTTAAATGAGATCACGACGGTGACATTTCATTTGGAGCATCAAACGATCAAGCGCTACCCTGGGAACTATCAATACTTTCAGAAGGAATATGCACAAAGCAGGGCGCAAATGGAAGCTGCTTACGCCAAACAAAGCAGGGAAATCGAAAAATTGGAAGCATTTATTGACCGGAATCGAATCCGGAAGGCGAAGCAGGCAAAAAGCCGGGAAAAAACGTTGCGCAAAATCAAGCGAATCGAAAAACCGGCAGATCCTCCCGCCCCCCGCTTTGCATTTCAGACAGGGCGAAATCCGGCGATGACCGTGCTCAAGACGGAAAAGCTTGAGGCCGGTTATGCGGTGCCATTATTCAAACCGCTTTCCCTGACTGTAAAGCGGGGCGATAAAATCGCCATCGTCGGAGAAAACGGCGCCGGAAAATCGACGCTTGTCAACACGCTGCTAGGCGAGCTTAAGCCCTTAAGCGGCATTGTCACGGCAGGACAGCATTTGCAGGCCGCTTATTTTAAACAGGAAAGCCTCGCCTCACGCGAGACGCCGCTTGAAAAAGTACAGGCGCTCTTTCCGAATGTAGCAGAAAAAGACATCAGGCAGACGCTGGCGATGTCCGGTTTGACACAGGAGCATATCAGCCAGCCGCTTGCCACGCTCAGCGGAGGCGAACAGGCAAAAGTCCGGCTTGCGGAGCTGATGCTTTCAAGAAGCAACCTGCTCGTCCTTGACGAACCGACGAACCACCTTGACAGATCGGCAAAGCACGCTTTAAAAAAAGCGCTCTCGAACTATAGCGGAACGATTTTGCTCGTGTCCCATGAACCGTCCTTTTATGAAGACTGGGTGACGCACGTCTGGCAGATTGAAGACTGGCGGCGCAAGTAAAGAAAGAGCCGGCCTTTTCGAAAGGCCGGCTTTTTTATTTGGATAATACAAGCTCGTGAATGGCGTGGGCAACGCCGTTTTCATTATTTGATTTCGTTTCATAATTTGCAGAGGCCTTCACCTCAGGTATGGCATTCCCCATCGCAACTCCGCAGCCTGCCCATTCGATCATTGTCAGATCATTGCCGTTGTCACCTATCGTCATCACCTCTTCTCTTGCGACGCCTAACAGATCGGCGAGCTGCCGAACGGCATTTCCTTTACTGGCCGCAGGATGAAGAATTTCGTAAAAGAACGGCGAACTCTTCACCATTGTGTAACGTTCCTTTACTTCCTCCGGTATAGCGGCGATGGTCCTGTCAAGCTTCCCCGGCTCATCAATATACATCGCCTTCGTCACCAGTATGTCTTCCGGTATCTCCTCCATCGTCCGAAAACGGAGCGGAACCTGGGTGACGTTTGATTCATAGACTGTATAGGGGCTGATATCGCGGTTTGGCGTATATAAATAAGATGAGTCGAAAAAGTGCATCGGGGTATCAAGGGTTTGGCTGAGTTCATATAAAGATTTCAAATCTTCATAGCGAAGCGTCAGCTCTGATACGACCTCCTGTGTATGCGTATTTTGAACAAGCGCGCCATTATAGGCGATAACATAATCGCCATCTTCATTTAAATTCAGTTCTTCCAGATAGCGGCTTACTCCGCCGAGAGGGCGTCCGGTACAAAGGACGATCTTCACGCCTTGCGCTTTCGCCGCATGAAGGGCATCACGCACTTCCTCTGTTACCTCATGAAGGTCATTCAACAATGTTCCATCCATATCTATCGCGATTAGTTTGTACATGTTCCACTCTCCCTGATTAAAATCGTGCCTCAAACTCATACCTATGACCTATTTCTCCTTTATTTTACCACAGTCCTTGCCTTTTCCTTTATGACATCATCCGGAAAACCCCCCACAGCAAAAAAACAGCCTCTCGCGGAGACTGTTTGCATGTCTTAAAATATGTCTTGAAGAATGGGGTCTTCATCAAGCAAACGAAGCGCTTTTTCACGGTATGCCTTTTCATGCAAATATGTATAACGATTTGGCTTCACCGTGTGGGAAAGGCTGATCGCTTCACGAAATTCATGTTTGTCAAGATGAAGCGTTTTTACATAATCGAAAAAACTCGTTCTTGTAAACACCTTTTCAATTCTCTCAGCACGGTGATCCTGGACATGGGCCATTATATAGGTGGCCAACCCTACTTGTATACCGTGCATCTGCGGTTTTTTTGAGATTTTATCGAGCGCATGTGATATCAGGTGCTCTGAACCGCTGATGGGTGCGCTGTTCCCGCTGATTTCCGTGGCGATGCCGCCCATTGTTAATGAACTGACCAACTCTTTCAAAAAGATCGGCTGTTTAATATCCTTCATCGGCGTACGGACGAAACTGTTCACTGCCTTTTTGCTGAGCATAGACGCGAACGCATTCACATTGCCGGCTCCGTGCCGCTCTTCAAATTCCCAATCATAAAGGGCGGTAATATTGGACATCAGGTCTCCAATCCCGGCTAAAATAAAGCATTTTGGTGCTTTTTGAATGATATTCAAATCGGCAATAATCCCATAAGGAACCCGGGCCGGCACCGTCGTTTTTTTGCCCTCGACCAGAAGAGAGCAATTGCTGCTCGCAAACCCGTCGTTGGATGCCGATGTCGGAATGCTGATGAACGGGGTGCGTTTTGAAAAAGCGATATATTTTCCGCAATCAACGACATATCCACCGCCCATGGCGATCATGACATCATAATTCCCGATGGAAAATGCTTTCTGAATCAGCTGCTGAAGATCGAGGCCGGACGGCAGTTTAACGGCTTCGACTTTGACTTTTTGAAAAGCGGATTTTAATGAATTCTCATATTGCTGATATGAAAAGTCATCAAAAAACATAATGGCCTTATCAAACTGGTGCTTTTCCAAGATCGCCTCCAACCGGCCAAATACGCCTTCACTAATATCCAAAACCGATGGAATGGCGATATTCGTCACCCGGCGCGGCATTAGACGATCATTCCTTTTTGCTTTAAGTGCCGTTCGATATCCTCGAAAGTCTCAACCGCTACAAACGGCACATCCTGCTCACGCAATATATCCTGGAGCGCGTCTTTTGCAAACGTAACATCCGCAAACTTTGCCGGATGGGAATCAGGTTCGCTGTCACCCGCGAAATAAATCGTCTGATACTGTTCCTTCAACCTTTGTATAACCTTTGATTTATCAATGCCATATCGTTCAGAGTAGTGCCAATGGTTTTTATCAATTGTCGTATGGACGTTGTCTTCTTTAAAAAAGCCTTTATTTGAATAAACCTCGACATTTTTAATGCCGTATTTTTTCAAAATATAATGAATATAATAATCTGTTCCTGCGCTTAGAATGAAAAAGTCGCCGCCATTTTCCCGGACATGCTGAATGAAGTCTGGTACATACTCATCAATCGGAATGGAATGGATGTCATCGATGATTGTTTGTTCGCTTTGATTGATTGAAGCGAAAACGGTGCCTAAAAATTCAATATCTTTTAATTCTCCCGCCTTCCACTTTTTAAACAATTCATGGCCTTCAGGAAAATATTTATCAATGACCATCCAATAAAAGTCCTGTTTGGAAATCGTCCCGTCAAAGTCTGATACAAATGCCCATTCCTTCATGCTGCATACCTCTTTTCTCTATGGAATTTAAAATATAAGATATATTATACAGAAGTTTGTGAAATATTGAACATGATGATATTTCTTTTTTGTGTCCTTTATTTCACAAGGTGAACATTCCTGCCGGGCTAAAAATACATCGTCAAGTGTTTATGATTCTTTCCCAGTACGCTGTTTCCCTTTTTCCGTCACGGCAAATTTCCGTTTCATTTTCTTGATCTTTTCCGCTTTTCGAAACCTCAGGGCAGACCAATCATCATCAATTGCGATCTGGCGAACCGGCTCATAGCCTTGATCAGCAAGCAATGCGGCTACCGTCTCGCGGCTGCAATCCGAACCCTTGTACACTTTGGAGGATTTTTTCGGATAGCAAAGCCAAAATAATCCATCCTCTGCCACATGATGCTCCGCTTCCCGGGCTGATGCCTGCAGATCTTCATTTGCCGTGCCAAAAACTTGCACAAAGTCATATTTGCCATTTTCAGCCCTGTCATGCACTTCACCTTGAAATGCTGCCTTGATTTCATTGTAAGGCTCTGGCGCGTTTACGATGAGCACAGGCTGCCCGAAGTCCTTAAACTGCAATTTTTTTATAATCGGATGTGTTTCCGCCATCTCTTGATCAATCCTTTTCTGTTTATAGTAACAAATTATCCAAAACAATAATCATCATACAAAGCAAAAAAAGTGATGGACGAATGAGGACTTTTTCTGCTATATTTACTTTGATAATGCGAATCATTATCAATTATATACATATATACGGAGGGTCAAATGAAAAAGCGTTCGTTTATTATCGGATTGATTATGATATTATGTTTGTTCGTCAGCGCTTGCAGCTCGTCACAGTCCAACGGGAACACCGGCAGTGAAAAAGGGGCTGCCGAGGCGGCGACAAGAACCTATAAATCGACACGCGGCAATGTAAAAATTCCCGTCAAGCCAAAACGGATCGTCACAGACTTTTACGCAGGGGAGCTGTTCTCAGTAGGCGCGAACGTTGTCGGCTCCGGGTCCTGGTCTTTTACAAACCCATTTTTAAAGGATAAAATGAAGGATGTCACTGATGTGGGCGACCCGATCAACATCGAAAAAGTGATGAAGCTGAAGCCTGATTTAATCGTCGTCATGAAAGATGACAATTATGACAAGCTTTCTAAAATCGCGCCGACTGTCGTCATCCCTTACAACACCGCCAAAAACGTTCAGGAAACCGTAAAGATGTTCGGCGATATCGCGGGTGCAAAAACCGAAGCGGAACAATTCCTTGCCGATTTTGATCAAAAAGCGAAGGGCGCAAGGAAAAAAATTGATAAAGTCATCGATAAAAACGCCACATTCGGAATTTACGAAAACACGGATAAAGGAAAGTTCTGGGTATTCAACGACAACGGAGGCCGCGGAGGCCGCGGAGGCCAAGCCGTCTATAATGCCCTCGGCTTAAAAGCCCCTGAAAAAATCGAAAAAGACGTCATCAAAACCGGGGAAATGAAAGAACTTTCGCTTGAAGTCGTGCCTGAATATGCGGCTGACTACATGTTCGTTACCGACTACAATCCGAACGGAGACAGCAAAACGCTCGACAAGCTGAAGGAATCTGCAGTTTGGAAAAACCTTGACGCCGTTAAAAACAACCGCGTTTTCATCAATGACTTTGACACCTTCTATCCATACGATCCGATCTCTGTCAGCAGGCAGATCGATTTGATTACTGATATGCTGGTGAAGCGCGAGAAGGAAAATCAGAAAAAATAAAAAAGGCGCTTCCAACCGAACTATATTGCGTTGTTAGTATAAGATACATGATAAAAGCAGTGGATTTCGCAATTGAAATCACACTGCTTTTTTATTTTTCAAGCAAAAAAAGGAAATTAATATAAGTTAACCTAATAATACCTATATTACTTTAATAGGAGTGGATAATGGCAATGGATTTAAAACACCGTAAAATTTGGAATGAGAACTACAAGGATTCGGAAGAAAATACCCATGCCCTTATGAGCGAAGTGCGGACATAAAAAAACAGCTGAGACAATCTCAACTGTTTTTCATTTTCACGTCGTCACAGGCGGATTGGCATGTGCGATTCAGCTCACAGGCGGCACATTTTCCTTTCCGGCTTCTTTTTACAAACTTAAACAGCGTCCAAGCCGCATATCCGAAGATGAGCGTCCCGACCGTAATATTAAACAGCATACCGCCAGATCCCTCCTTATGATAGCCCCAGCAATTTTCCGCCCTGATAAATCACGAATGTCAAGGCGTAAGCGGTCGCCAGACCGTATAAAATCGACAAAAACATCCATTTTTTCGAGGTTGTCTCTTTTTTTATCACGGCTACTGTCGCCAGGCACGGAACATACAACAGCACAAATGCCATAAATCCGTACGCTGCCAAAGGCGAAAATTGATGCGCCATGACCCCCTGCAATTGTGATTCTGGCACAAAGTAAATAATGCTCATTGAAGCGACGACGACTTCTTTGGCGAGAAATCCCGTTAACAGCGATGCGGCGGCCTGCCACGTTCCAAAGCCGAGCGGCGCAAGCAGCGGGGCAATTACGCCGCCGATCATTGCCAAAAAGCTGTGATCCATTTCTACTCCCGTTCCGCCCGGTCCTGTATAAGACAAGATCCAAATGAGGACAGACCCGCCAAAAATATATGTCCCGGCTTTGCGGACAAATCCTTTTCCTTTTTCCCACGTCGACCGCCATAGCGTACGGGCCTGCGGCAGACGGTACGGCGGCAGTTCGATGACAAAGAACGACTTTTCTTCCTTCAGCTTGGACGAAGATAAAAAGGCTGCCAGCGCCAATGCTGCTGCGATGCCAAGGACGTATAAGGAAAGCACGACCAGCGCCTGGTGAGCCGCAAAAAAGGCTCCGGCAAACAGCGCGTATACCGGAAGCCGCGCCGAACAAGACATAAAAGGCGTCAGCATGATGGTCAACAGCCTCTCTTTTGGCTGCTCAACGGTTCTGGCCGCCATGACGCCCGGCACATTGCAGCCGAAGCCGATGATAAGCGGAATGAATGCTTTTCCGTTTAAGCCGATCGCCTCCATCAGACGGTCCATCACCATCGCGACTCTCGCCATATATCCCGAATCTTCAAGGAGCGATATAAAGAAAAACAGAATGAATATTTGCGGTACGAATACGAGAACACCGCCGACCCCGGCAATAATCCCGTCGAGAATCAACGCTTTGATGAACGTGCTCGCCCCAGCCGCCGCTAAAGCTGAAGACGTCCAGTCTGTCAGCGGACCGCTCATCCATCCGTCAAGCGCATCAGACAGCGGGACGCCGAGCCAGTCGAACGTCAGCATAAACATGAGATACATGAATCCGAGGAAAATCGGAATCCCCAGCACATGATGGGTCACAATCGCGTCAACCCGCTCGGTTAACGTCCGTTTTCCGCTTGATTCGAATTGAACGGAGTTCGAAATCACGCGTTCGATATACTGTTCCCTGACATGGTAAATGTGCTGGTGCAAGGGCTTCGCCGTTTTCTCTTTCACGATTTCTTCTTCGGCCGCCTGGCGGATCTTTTCCAAGGCGGCTTGATCAGCCGAAGACTCCAGCTGCTCCTTCATTTTCGAATTACCTTCTAAATATTGAAGGGCCATCCAGCGCTTCGGAACGCCGGGCCGTTCCGGTATGACTGTTTCAAGCTGACGAATTGCCTGCTCCAACACGCTGCCGTAATCGATCACCAGCGGCTTTTGCCCTTCGCCGTTCCGCGACAGCAGATGGCGGCTGAGTTCGTCGCACCCTGTGCCGTTCCGGGCGATGATCGGAATGACCGGAACGCCAAGCTGTTTTGACAAGCCGGCATGATTGACGATGATGCCGCGCTGCCTGGCCACATCTGTCATATTTAAACCGATCGTCAGCGGTTTCCCGAATTCGAGAAGTTGTACCGTCAAATGGAGGTTTCGTTTTAATTGAGAAGCATCCACAATATTTAAGACTTCGGTAAACGGCTCGTGCAATAAGAAATCGGTGACAACCCCTTCATCCCGCGACAGGGGGCTTAACGTATATACGCCGGGAAGATCAATCATCATCCCTTTTTTATTGCGGATCATTCCGACTTTTTTCTCGACGGTGACGCCGCTCCAGTTCCCCACGTATTCATAGGAACCTGTCAATGCATTAAATAATGAGGTTTTTCCCGTATTCGGGTTTCCAAAAAGCGCAATTTGCTGTCCAGTCATCGTTTTTCAACCTTTATTTTTTTCGCATCGGTTAATCGAATGCCGATCGATTGCCCGGATGTTTCAAACATACACGGCCCGCCGAACGGCAGTTTCCGCTTCATACAAATCTCTGTGTCTTCTTTTACTCCGAGATGAATCAGCCGCTGCTGCACCAGCTCATTGACGTCTGAAAAATCTATGATTCTCGCTTTATCCCTTTGATTCAATTCTGCTAAAACCATCATCGGTGCCTCCATTGATGAAAATGATTCTCGTTATCATATTATGATTATAGGTAACTCGTCATTTAAAAAGCAAGTGAATATTTTAGCAAAAAAAACAGCGGAAAATCTGTCGATTTTCCGCTTGGATTCTACCCTGCGTGATGCTGTATGTTCTGCTCTGTTTTCCGCTGTTTCGGCTGATAGATTTTGCCGACGAACATATAACCGTATTTACACTTGTTGACCGCCCATGAGATGAACATCGCACCGCCTGTACAAATGACAAAAAGCAGCACACAGGCAGCCGCCGCATGGAGCCCCTCAAAGGCGGTTAAAATCACGAGTCCGAAGATGAGCAGGAAGGCGTGCAATAAATAGATGGAAAAAGAATAGTTGCTGATCATCATGATCAGCCTCGGAACTGCGTTCAGCTTGGAAAACAGGTGAAAGCACAAGAAAATGATGCTCGTGGAGTAAAACATGATATCCGGGCGCTTTGAGTTAACAGCAATATTCTCCCCGAAAAACGATATGGCGACAATCGCAGCAGCCGAAATGAGAGCTGTACCGTACACCGCATACTTGTACTTGTCCAACAGAGCCAAAAAGCTCTTGTAGTTCTTTCCGCAATAATACGCCAGGCAAAAGTAAAAAAGCCAGCCGGGAAAAGGCACCCATGAAAACGGAAACGGCGCCATCTCTTTTAAAACGGGCGGGTTGATGAATGTAAAATAGCTTAAGTAAATAGCGGTGGCCGCAAAAGAAACGGAAAGCACCCATTTCGGGGAGGCCTTTTGCAAAAAAGAGTGAAAGCACATATGCAGAAGGTAAAACTGAAAGATGACGAGAATAAAGTAGCCGATGAAATTCCCTAAGAAAATGTTGGCCAACAGCTTGTTTACGATCGCCGTCATATGAAACTGCTGCATCATCAAGCCGGTCATGACAAACGCATCAAGAACGGCGATGAATAGAAAGGGAACGAAAATCGTCTTGAATCTCTTTTTCAAAAACCCCTGCGGAACACCGCCGGGATATGCGTGCGCCAGCAAAAACTCGGAAATGAAAATAAACGCCGGCGTGCTGAACATCAGGAGGGTTCTGAAAGATTCAACAACGCGGACGGTATCACTAAGCATGTCTCCCCGAAAGAAAAGGACCATGGAAATCGTATGGAGCAAAACGACGCTTAAGCAGGATATACAGCGAATGACGAAAATTTCTTTCACTTGCACATCTACCACTCCTCTTTCAAATTTGAAATATTTTAAAATTAACATAATCATCCAAATCAAAAAAGAGGCGAAGTGCTCAGGCCGCATGAAATATAAAAAGGAGATTAGACAGCGGTCTAATCTCCTAACGAAGCGCAGCTTTAATCTGCTTCGTATAGTAGAAACGCACGATGAAAAAGTAGATGACCTGAATCGCGAAAAACACGCCGAGAACGATTGCAGATTCCGTAAAGAGATTGTACCGAAACGCATTCGATAATGCCGTGAGCGCCACCGCTCCATGAATCAGCGCAACGATAATAGGCGCAAAGAAAAGGATCGCCATCTGCCTTGTCAGCACCTTTTTCAGTTCGCGGCTGGTCAAGCCCATCTTGGATATCGCTTTAAATTTCTCTTTGTCTTCATCCAAATCGGTGTACAGGCGGAAATAAAGGAAGCTTCCCGCAGAAACGAAAAAGACGATTCCGATAAACAACCCGATGAACAACATGGGGCCATATCCCCTGCTGAGATCATAAACCTCGTAATCAACGGCCATGAAATTGAGCGGGTCGAGCTTATTGTTTAATATCTCTCCTGTTTTAATCAAAGACGTCTCGTCTTCCCCTTGTGCCTGCCACGCATAAAACCGTTCCTCTGATACCGGCTTTTTCAATTGTTCAAAATCTTCGTCAGAAACGACATAATACATTCCCGGCTTGCCCACTGCCCTTGAATACATGGCGTGATCGGCCTGAACCCGTTTGCCTGTTTTTAGCTCGATGGTCTCTTTGTTCCTCTCGATTTCATAGCTGCCGGCATAGCCGTCGAATTCAACCGCCGCGGCTTTTCCTTCAGCCAGCTTAAGGGGCTTCTCGCCGATCAGATCAGCAAGCCGATTGTAATCGGACAGCTTAACGAGCAATTGCTCTTCACCGTTTATCTTCACATACTTGAATTCCGCTTCTGCCTTTTGCGCCTTCACATTCCTGTCTCGCAGCGTCTGATTGATAAAAGCTGTATCTTGTTCTGCCTTTTTGTCATCTCCCCGCGACTGATATGTGAACGTATTCGGGTTCACGCTTTTTGTCGCTCCGAGCAAGACCGACTGCACACCGTAGAGCGTCCCGATTGCGCTGAACGCCACGGTAGAAATGATCGCCACCATAAAAAACGTCCGGGCGTTATCCTTTATGCGGTAGGAAAGGTCGGAAAATAAGAGCATGTTCGTTTTTCTCCAGAAAAGAGTTTCCCGTTTTTTGATCCTGCGGATGACATAGACGCTTAATTGCGTAAAGAGCAGGTACGTTCCGAGAATTACGACAACCGTCACCGGAAGCATGGCCAGAAAAACGCCGTTTCCTTTGGCGGTCAAAGCTGCATAATAGCCCGATGCAAGGAGAACGGCCGCTAAGATCGCCAAAAAGACGGATGCCTTCGGTTCTCCCTTCGGTTTCTTATTTCCCTTTAACAGGTCGATCAGCTTCCCGGTCCTGAGCACGAACGTCACGAGAAACGAAATAAACAAAAATAAAGCCGTAAACGAAACGAACGTGACAATGACCGCCATCAGCGGGAAGTAAAAATTAAGCCTGTTTTCAATAATGAGCACATTTTCGGCTGCGAGCAAGATCAATTTCGCGAATATAAGGCCGACAGCAATTCCGCCGATGGTGGCAAAAAACCCGATCAGCATATTTTCCAGGAAAACCATCATGCGGATTTGGCGCATCGACATCCCTTGGATCATTAATACCCCGAACTCTTTTTTCCTTGATTGAAGAAACGAGCTCATCGAATACAGAATAAAGAAGAACGAAAAGACGAAGATGATGCCGCCCGATACATACATGCCTGACAGCGCTTTAAGACCCATTCCGGACTGCCCTGCATCGCCATTGATCGCCGGATGGAACGTAAACATGGCAAACGTAAAAAACACCATCACCGTAAACATGCTGCTGAGAAAATAAGCGGCATAAAGCCTTTTATTGCGGAGGACGTTGTTAAACGCGAATTGACGAAAAGTCATTTGCATCCCCTCCCAATAAGGAAAGCGTGTCCAGAATCCTTTGGAAAAAGGCTTGGCGGTGATCGCCGCGGTTAATTTCCGAATACAGCTTTCCGTCTTTAATAAAGATCACCCGCTGGCAGTAGCTTGCCGCCTGGGGATCATGCGTGACAAGCATCATCGTCGTTTTCTCATGGCGATTGATCGATTCAAGCATTTCCATGACGTCTTTGGACGATTTGGAATCAAGATTTCCCGTCGGTTCATCGGCCAGCAGCAGCTTCGGCGAATGAATCATTGCCCTTGCCACAGCGGCACGCTGCGCCTGCCCTCCTGATATCTCAAATGTCCGCTTTTTCATAATGTGTGTAATCCCGAGTTTTTCAGCAAGGCTGTTCGCTTTCCGCTTCATCTCCCTGACCTTTTCCCCGTCAAGCGTCAAAGGAAGAACGATGTTTTCCTCAACCGTTAATGTGTGCAGAAGGTTGAAGTCCTGAAAGACGAATCCCAGTTCCCTGCGGCGGAACTTGGCCAGCTGTTCTTTTTTCAGCACATGCGGGTTCCTGCCGTTGATCAGAATTTCTCCAGTCGTCGGCTCGTCAATGGTTGCGATCATATTCAAAAGGGTCGTTTTCCCGCTTCCGGACGGCCCCATGATCCCGACAAACTCGCCTTCATCAATCGTTAAGTTAATATCGGTTAACGCCCTGTAGGCGATTTTTCCTTCGTATATTTTGCTCGCTTGTTTAACTTGAAGCATCACAAGATCTCCTTTCCTCTTTCGATCTGTGACTTTAGTCTATCTAAAAAAGCAAAGTCAAAACTATCGATTCTTCTTTCACTTTCCTTACATCGGTGTAAGGTTTTGCGTCGAAGTGAACATTATCCGGACCGTCGTACCTTTGCCTTCTTCTGAATCGAGCTCAAGGCGATGGCCGAGCTGATCGGCCGCCGTCTTTGTCAAATAAAGGCCCATTCCCGTTGATTCTCTAAACCTGCGGCCGTTTTCGCCCGTAAAAAACGGATCAAACACCCGCTTCCGGTCCGCTTCAGGAATTCCGACGCCGAAATCCGTCACTTCCAATACCGCTTCCGCTCCTTTTTCATAAAGGGAGATGATGATCGTGCTGCTTTTTCCCGCAGAATATTTCACCGCATTATTCACGAGCTGAGACAGCATAAAGAACAGCCATTTTTCATCTGTTTCAACCGTGAGGCCTTGCTTTTCTTCCTTGAACTTCGGATACACCCGGCTGCGGATATAGAGCCGTTTGTTGTCGCGGTTGACTTCATGGACGATATCAGCTAAAACGACCGGCTTGACGCGGAAATCCTGCTCAATCGTCCGAAGGCGGGCCATGTACAGAACCGTGTTCAATCCGGTCTTCATCCGCTCGGTCTCCTCGCGAATGCTCGACGATTCCGGCTCATCGAGATCCTGGGCCGTCAGCTCAATGACGGACAGCGGCGTTTTCATTTGGTGCACCCATTGCTCCATAAACGTAAGATGCTCTTTTTGCGCACGTTCCAACGTTTTCAATTCGTGCCGGTAATGCCTGTACTGGCTTTTCAAAAGCTCCTCAAGCGCTTCTGCCGCAGGGGCCCCGCCGTTTTTTTGAATGGATTCGTCAAGCGTCTCTAAGGGCCTTGCGAGGCGCCTGTAAAATTTGCGGCGCGTATAGTAATGATAAAAAAGATAGCAGCCGAGAAAGAAAAAACCGAGAAAAACGGCATACAAAAGGGGCTTGATGCTCCGGTATCCATCAAGCCAATACACCGATAACATGACGGTAAACTGCACGATTTGCACGCCGATCAGCAGATAATGCTCCTTGAAAAACAGCTTCATTCTTCTCCCGCCTTCACCCAGGATACATTCAGGCGATACCCGGCGCCCCTGACCGTTTCTACCGCGTCTTCGATGCCAAGCTCCAAAAATTTCTTTCTGACCCGTGTAATGTTGACATTGAGGGTGTTTTCGTCGACATACGCCTGATCGTCCCAAAGCTTGGCAAGCAGGTCTTCGCGGCCGGTGACCCTCGGATAGCGCTCCATTAAGCTTTCGATTATATCGGCTTCTTTTTTCGTCAAAGCAGCCGTTTTTGCTCCAAATGCTAATTCAAGCCTTTCCGGGAAAAGCCTGAGCCCATCCCTTTCCAGCATCCGCTCATCGGCCTTTGACGCATATTCGCCGTAAGCCCGGCGCAGCTGGCTGCGAACTTTCGCCATGACGATTTCAGAATGAAACGGCTTCGTAATAAAATCATCCCCTCCGTTTTCAAGCGCCATGACCTGATCCATTTCACCTGTCCGCGCCGATATAAACAAAACGGGGCAGATCGATTCCTGCCGGATCTGCCGGCACCAATAATAGCCGTCAAAGCTCGGCAGATTGACGTCGAGGAGTACAAGGTCAGGCCGTTCATTTCTGAATTCGTCCATCACGCGGTCAAAATCATGAACGACGTGTACGCGATAGCCGTATTTGATGATATGGGACCGCAGCAGTTCGGCGATTTTCGGATCGTCTTCCACAATCATAATGGTTTGCATGTTCCGTCTCTCCTTTGTTTGCGTCTATTATGACACGTTGCCCCGCGATTCACAAAATCTAATCTTACAAAAATGTAAGCGTACTGTAATTTGAATCAATGTCTTAGCCCGCCGATAATTTATAAAATGGGACTGAACAATAGAAAAGGGGAGAAGATGCAATGAAAAAGCTGGGAATCGGACTCGCCGCCTCTGTTTTGATCGTTTTTGGAGGACTGTTTGCCCTCCAAAAGACGACAGCGGGCCTCACCCCGCTGTCTGATAATTTTCTGAAAGGCCTTCCGGTTGAAGCATACTACGTCAAAACGACGGACGCTTACGAAAAGCTATGGAACGGCAAATACCGCTACACATTCACCGGATACGATAAAAACGGAAACAAGCAAAAAATCGTCAGGGTGATGGACAGAAAGCTGCGGGCAGGAGCTTATCTCAAAATGTATACCGTCGGAACCTACGGAAAAGGCTGGATTGAGATCGAGCGGGAGGAAGTGCCTCAAGGCGCTTTGGCGGAGATGAAATAAGCCGAGTGTCAGCTTTTTATTTGTTTGATATAGATCGTGGTGAAGGGGGCACTCCCCTTCATTTTTTCTTTGCAAACAGCAAACAAATGTTCTATTCTATAAGAAAGAACCTTACCCGCTGCCGAAAGGGGATTATTAAATGAGCATTGAACTTGCGCATTGCTCTGAAGAGCATTTGCCCGTTTTGAAAGGGTTTGAGCTTCCGGAAGAACAAAGACGCTTCACCGCGTTTCCTCGCGATGTTATGCAAGCGGCTGACGGACAATATCCGATCGTCATTGTCAGTGAAGCAACGCCTGTCGGATTTTTTTTGCTTCACTCAACAGAAAGAGTCAAAGACTATTCAACGAATCCGAACGCCATGCTGTTAACCGCGTTATCCATTGATCATAGACAGCAGAGAAAAGGCTTTGCCAAAAAAGGATTGCTGAAACTTGCGTCCTTTATTACACAAGAATTCAAACACTGCGATGAAATCGTGTTGGTTGTCAATCAAAAAAATGTTCCGGCCCGGCGTTTGTATGAGAAAGCCGGTTTTGCCGATACCGGAGAAAGAAAAATCGGCCCCATCGGAGAACAGATTGTCATGAAAATGCACATTCAATCGTCTCGTTAAGTTAGAAAGAGGCCTGACGCTAATGGCCCCGGCCTCTTTCGATTCGTGGTCAACGGACAATCGCACCTGTATCGACATACTTTAACACGTTAATGGACGGCAGCGGACGGCCCGTAAAGTCAAACAATGCCTGACTGTCGACGGCGCTGCCGCCATACCACTTTCCGGCGTCTTCGGGATCGTATTCTGCGGCATAGCTTGTGGCCCATCCTGAACCGTACGTCTCCCAGATGCGTTTATTTTTCTCGAGATTGCGCGCGGGTCCGACCGGAATCCACGCCGCTTCCCAATAAAAAACCCCAATTCCCGCATCGCCTGCATCGGCTACAGCTTTAATGACATCCCTTACCGCATTTGCCTGGCCTTGAACCGTAATCGGATAGCGGAGCGTCTGGCCGTCTTTCGGCGCCGTATTTGCATGCCCGTCTCCGTCCTCAGCCGTGTAGGTGTACGATGTCTCGGCCACCATCACTTTTTTGCCGTACGTACCGGCCACATGTTTGAGCACGGACGTCAAATTTTGCAGCGTACCGTGCCAAAACGGGTAATACGAGCTTGCAAATACATCATAGTCGACGCGATTGTTGTTGAGCGTGCGGGCGATCGAAGCATAGCCTCCGGTTCGCTCGGGATTCGTAAAATGCAAGGCGACGAGAATGTTCGAATCTGTTTCCCGAACCGCTGTGCTTCCAGCATTAAAGAGCTCGCACATCTTTGACCAATCATTTTCCCCGGCCACCCCGCCGTTCGTTTCATTTCCGACCTGCACCATCCCGATGTTAATTCCCGCTGTCTTCATTGCTTGCAGGCTTTCTTTTGTATAGTTGTACAGCGCTGCTTTTTTGTTTTCGAAATTCATGTTTGTCCATGCCTTTGGCGCTTTTTGTTTAGCCGGATCGGCCCAGAAGTCGGAATAATGGAAGTCCGCCAGCAGTTTCATACCGTTTTCAGTCGCCCTTTTTCCGATGGCAATGGCTTTTTTCAGATCATTGTTGCCTCCCCCGTAGCCGTTTCCCTTTGCATCATAAGGGTTATGCCATATGCGCACCCTTACATAATTGACGCCCGCTTGTTTCAGCGTTTTGAAAATGTCCTGCTTTTTTCCGGCTTCATCGTAAAACGCTACACCGCTCTCTTCAAGGGCAATGATGCTTGAAACGTCCACACCCTTTATAAAATCTTTGTTAAGACCCGGCACTTTTTCCACAAAAATATCAGCCTTGACCGGCTTCTGAGCGGCTGCCCGGGCCGATCCTTGAAAAGAACCAATGATCATTATCAGCGTGAAAAAAACCGCAAACAGCGTTTTAACCCCTTTTCCTCCCATAATCACCCTCCTCATAATGAAAGCGTTATCATAAATGAGTAAAAATACATCCGCTCTCTATGGGCGGATGTTTCTCAGAAGCTAGTCTTTTTTTGCGTTCGCCACGATTCTGACTTCATATTTGTCCAGTGTCAAATCATCCGTAATGACTTCCCCTGTCACCATATCTCTCACGCTTGATTCAAACACAACAGGCTGTTTTTCCTCTGTAAAGTTCATGACAAAAATATAGTCATGCTCCCCGTCGCACCGAACCTGAACGGACACGCCTTTTTCATGCTTCACCGAATATGGAGGTTTGATCGACAGCTCTTCCATCAAATGCCCGTAAAAATCGCCGTGAAATTCGTCATTTAACCTCGCACCAATATAGTATGTTTTCCCTTTTTTGTATTGGTATTGATGGCTTGTTACGGCCGGCGTATTTGCGTAAAAATCGTCCTCATAGACGCCTTCCTGAACCGCCGTGTGCGTGCGAATGACGGTTGCATAGTCCGTCACTTCATACGATTTGTTTTGATAACGGACTGCATTTTTATCGCTTGGGTACAGCGTGTCTGTTTCTACGGGCTCCATGCCGAACATCTCTTGGAGATCCTGAGGCCACCCGGATAAATAGGTTAAGTCATGCTCGTTGACGATCCCGCTGATATAAGTCAGCACCAATGTGCCCCCGTCTGCAACAAATGCCTTGAGCCGGGCTATCGTTTCTTTACTTGCTAAATACAGCATCGGCGCAATCAGCAATCGATATGATGAAAAATCGTGTTCCTTCGTAATGACATCGACGGGAATATCCCGGTCCCAAAACGCCCGGTAATGCTGCTGCAATGTCTGAGGATAGCGCTTCGTCTTCATCCCGAACCCTTGTGCATCCTGAATCGCCCAATTGTTTTCCCAATCGTAAAGAATGGCCGTCTCCGCCGGACGATTGGTCCCGGCGACATCGGAAAGGCGTTCCAATGTTTGACCGATTTTGGAGACTTCTTGAAACACGCGGTTTTCCGGGCTATTGTCGTGGCCGACGACCGCTCCGTGAAATTTTTCTGAAGAACCGCGGGATTGCCGCCATTGAAAATAGAGGACGCTGTCAGATCCATGAGCGACCATCTGCATCGATGACAGCAAATTCATCCCCGGGCGCTTCGGTTTGTTCACATCATGCCAATTGACGCTGCTTGGCGTGGATTCCATTAACAGGAACGACTGCTGCTTCAGGCTCCTGTATAAGTCATTAATAAAACCGACTTTCGCCGCCAGATCGGCCGTGCTCTCCCAATCATTGTGCCATGCGGGATACGCATCCCAGCTGATCACGTCAACATGCTTGGCAAACTTGCTGTAATCGAGGCCCTGAAAAGGAATTAAATCGTATGTATCTGCCATGAAGTTTGTCGTGATGGGAATGTTCGGCGTGATTTCCCTTAAAGGAGCGATCTCATTGTGATAGAACGAAATCGTTTGGTCGGTGACAAACCGGCGCCAGTCCAAATTCAGACCGTGTACGGCGCTTTCCCCGATCGGAGAAGGGGATTCGATTTGCGACCAGTCGCTGTACGTATGGCTCCAAAAAGGCCCCCACCAGGCGTCATTCAACGCCTTCAGATCATCGTTGTATTTCTTTTTAAGCCAGTCTCTGAACGCGTTCTGACACTCCCCGCAGTGGCATTCCCCGCCGTATTCGTTCGACACGTGCCACATGAGGAGCGCCGGATGCCTGCCATACCTTTCGGCCAGCAAGCGATTGATGTCTCTCGTTTTTTCGCGGTATACGCGGGAAGTAAAACAATGATTATGCCTTGAACCGTGGAGCTGTTTCACCCTGGCTGCATTCACGCGCAGCACTTCGGGATATGTTTGCGACAGCCAGGCCGGGCGCGCTCCGCTTGGGGTCGCCAAAATCACCCGCCCCCCCATCCGGTGGATGCTGTCGAAAATCCCGTCCAGCCAGTCAAACGTATAGAAGCCTTCCTCAGGCTCAAGTGCGCTCCATGCAAAAATCCCCACAGAAAACGTATTAGCATGGGCAAGCTTCATCAATTTTACATCGTCCGCTAAAATATCGGGCCGATCAAGCCACTGCTCAGGATTGTAATCTCCTCCGTGAAGCATGAATTTTGCCTCTGTCGTATAAGATTTAGACATAATACTCTCCTTTTCATTCGTTTATCCTTTTGTTCCGCCTGCCGTTAATCCTGACACAAAATTCTTCTGCAGCATGATAAAGATGACGGCGACCGGTATGCTGATCAGAATGGCTCCGGCGGCAAACGTCGTATAGCTTGCTCCCATGACCTCATTCACTAAATTGTATAAGCCGATCGGCAGCGTATAAGATTCAGGCGAGCGCAAGATAGTCGACGACAATACGAAGTCTCCGAGCGGCCCGGTAAATCCGTTCATGGCGACTACCGCAATCATCGGCTTTGATAAAGGCATGATGATTTGCCAAAAGATCCTTGTGTTGCCGGCGCCGTCTATCTTGGCGCTTTCATCCAAATCAACCGGAATCGAGTCCATATAGCCTTTCATCAAATAGGTGTTCATCGGAATCTGTCCGCCGATATACAGCAAAATCAACAGCCAGTGGCTGTTCATCATTCCCAGCATTTGCGCCAAAACGAAGAGCGCGACTAAAGCCGAAAACTGCGGGATCATCTGCAGCAGCAAAAATAGCATCAGCGCGTTTTTTCTGCCCTTAAACCGGAATCTGGAAAAAGCATAAGCTGTAAAAGAAACGCTGATGACCGCTCCGATCATCGTAAATATGCTGATTTTCAGCGAATTGAGATACCATTTCCCATATTGAAGGCTCTGTTTTCCGGCAAATAATTCTTTATAATGATCCAATGTCGGATTGTCCGGAATGATCGATGTGCTGATCAAGCTGTTGCCTGGATTAAAACTGGCTCCCACGGTCCAAAGCAGGGGATAAATGATGACAACGATCATGAAAATCAATAGCGCGTAAGAGAAAAAAAGGCGGAAAAACTTTCTTTTTCTCATGTCTGTCAGCATCGTCTTAAGCCCCCTCTTTGAAAGAATTCGTCCGCCTGAACTGCCACAGTGCAATCGAAATGACAAAGACGGACAATAGAATCGTCAATGCCGCCGCCAAAGAATACTGGCTCGACTGCATCGTCAACTTATAAATCCAGGACACTAAAATATCGGTTCCCCCCGCGGTCGATCCGGGAACTGCCGGGCCGCCGCCATTGAAGAGATAGATAATGTTAAAGTTATTAAAATTAAAGGTGAACTGCGTAATAATAATCGGAGCCATGGCAATTAAGATCAGCGGCAGCGTAATGTGCCTGAACTTAGCAAAAACGGATGCACCGTCAATGGTTGCCGCTTCATAAAGGTCATCCGGGATCGACTGAAGGACGCCGGTCGTGACGATGAACACATACGGAAAACCGAGCCAGCCCTGCATAAGGATCAGCGCCAGTTTCGCCCAGCCCGCATTTGTCATCCAAGGAATCGGATCGATTCCTAAAGCAGCCAGAATCGTATGATTGACCGCGCCAAAACTGTCATTAAAAAGACCGGCAAAGACAAGGATCGTGACGAAACCGGGCACTGCCCAAGGCAAAACGAGAATCGTACGAAACAATTTTTTAAAGCGAATGTCTTTCTGGTTGACGACGACCGCCAGCAAAATCCCCAATCCGACCTGCAGGGAAGAAGCGACAAGCGTCCAGACGACAGTCCATGCCAGCACATCAAAAAAGGTCGAACGCCAAATATCAACGGTGAAAATCTCAGAAAATGTTTTCAGTCCCACCCAATCGACTAAATGTGCAGGCGGCGAATGGTATAAATTATAGTTTGTAAAGGCTAATGCAAAGCTGAATAAGATCGGGAAAACGACGGCAAAAATTAGGATAAACAGCGACGGACCGCTGATCACGTATGGATAGCCTTGAGAAATTAAATTTTGATATTGCTCTTTAAGGGAGCTTAATTCCTGATGTTCATCGCGCAATTTTCCGTTTTGATACGCATCCCTTAAATTTACGTAATATACGGCCAGTCCGAAACACGTGACAATCACGGCAATAATGCCTTGTGCCAGAAGAAAAATCGAGTTGTCGCGCGGCACTTCGGTTCCAAGCGTAAAGATGCCCCACAGTCCCATATTCAGCAGATCGCCAAAAACCGCGAAGAACGCTGCACCTAAAATAAGGAATAGCAGACCTTTTATCCATTGTTTATTGTAAAATTGGCCGAAGCCCGGAATAATCGATAATAGCAAAGCCGTTTTGCGATGCTGCACCTTCTCTTTCACCTCTTTATACGGACGTCCTTATGATGAAATGGCGCCAATTCGCCTGACGCCATTCCCCATCACTTGCCGCTGTGTTTGGCCTTGATTTGTCCTTGAATCGTTTCAACAGCTTGATCCAACGCTTTTTTCGGCTCTGCTTTGCCTGTTGCGATGGTTTGCAGCGCCGCATCGGCCGGTGTCCATACTTCATTCATCTCAGGAATATTCGGCGTCAATTCTGAGAACTTTGACTGTTCGGCAACGGCTTTGGCGGCTTCGCTTTTTGTAACGGCCGGATCATCCGCCAATGCTTTGACGGCCGGGACTTCTTTTGTGACCTCATACCGCTTTTTCGAATTTTCTTTATTGGCGAGGAAGACGGCCAATTGTTCCGCAAGTTTGGCATTTTTTGAGTAAGCGCTGACATTGTAGCTTTTTACGCCAATAAAAGCGCTCATATTTTTGCCGTTTGGCAGCTCAGGCAGCTTCGCCACGCCGTAATTGATCCCCGATTTTTTGAACGGCTCCAAATTCCACGGGCCGGAAATGATCGCCGCCGCTTTCCCTTCCGTAAACAGCGATTCCAGTACATTTATGCCCTGCTCTCCGATGATGCCCGCCGGGAACAATCCTTCTTTATAAAACTTCTCTATGTACGCTGCGCCTTCGATTGCACCTTTTTGGTTCAAACCGATGTCAGCCGGATCATAGCTGCCGTCGCCTTTGCTTTTAAAAATGTACCCGCCGTAGCCGCTCATGACGCTTTCGGCATAATAAATCTGATCGAATAAGGCCAAAAAGCCGTATTTCTTGCCGTCTGTCACTTTTTTCGAGTATTCATACCACTCATCCAGCGTTTTCGGCAGTTCTTTCTCGGAAATCAGGTCTTTATTATAGTAGAGCATCGTCGTTTCGACCGCTTTCGGCAGTCCGTAGACTTTGCCGTTTATCATTTGCGATTTCATCGCAGCGTCGGTATAGATCGATTGAACGTCTTTACCGATCGACAATTCCTTGATCAAACCTTCCGTTACCGCCGTGCCGATTTGGTCTCCGGGCATCGTCAGAACATCGGGCCCCGTGCCGGCCGGTCCATCCATTCGTAAATCTTCGATTTGTTTGGCATATGGTTTTTCAATGACTTTGACAGAGACGTTATGCTCCTTTTCAAACTGGGCAACAGCATCTTGAATGCCTTCCGCCTTCTCTTTATCCTCCCAGATTACCAGTTCCTTTTTATCCGAGCTTGAGGCTTCATTGCTGCTTTCTTTCGGGCCGCATGCAGCTAATGATACGGATAAAGCCATGATACTGAACATTCCAACGTACTTTTTCAATTTCATCGTTTGTCTCATTCCTTTAAATGAATTGAAAACGCTTTACAGAATCAATATAGCACGGCCAAGAAAAACTGTAAACAACTTTTTTACTTAAAAAGGTAAAATATTTTACGAAAAATAAAACACGGCTTATTGAAAGCCGTGCCCTTGTTTTATTTTGTACTTTTTCTTACCACCAGTTCAGCCCCAAGATACAGCGTCTTCACGATGTTCCGCTTTTCTAATACCCGTTCGAGCAGAAGCTCAATGGCGTTTTTGCACAATTCTCCGATATCAATATGAAACGTCGTCAGCGGAGGCGATACATATTTGGAGACGCTGATGTTGTTGATGCTGATGATGCTGACCCTGCCCGGTATGGCGATCCCTTTTTCATTCAACGCTTGGAGACAGCCGACAGCAATCGGGTCCGCCGCCGTGAAGAAAGCCGTCGGCAGCTTTTCGCCGAGCTCTTTGATCGCTTTGCCCATCAGATGGTAGCCGTTTTCGACGGAAAAGCCTCTGCGGCAAAACATATAATGTTCCTCAAGCAGCCCTTTTTCGCTCATATAAGCGCGAAATGTCCGTTCCCGTATGTCCATCTCATCTTTGTCTGTGTTCGGGTTGTGATAAGTTCCGCCGATAAACCCGATCTTTTCGTGCCCCTTTTCAATAAGAAAATCGACCGTTTTTTTGGTCATTTGCAATAAATCGGGCCTTACCGAATCAAAATGATCGGGATCAGGGGAAGAATCAATAAAAACTCCGTGCGGCGTAATGCTCCGCAAATAGGCGAGTTCTTTTTCCGAAAACGACCCGACTGCGATGAATCCCCCGATATCCTCGGGGATGGCCTCGACGCCGTCGGAAATTTTATACGTGGTCAGTTCCACGTTAAACTTGCTTGCCAGCTTCTCGATTTCCAGCCTCATCGTTTTAAAATAAACGTCTTCCAGCTCTTCTTTATCGGTCAGCCAGTATAAAAAGGCAATGTTTTTCACCAGCATTCTGACCGTTTTCTTCCGGTAGTTCAGCTTTTCCGCCACTTCAAATATTTTTTTCCGTGTCTCATCAGGCACAGAAAGGGTCGAATCATTATTCAAAACGCGGGAAACCGTTGAAATTGAATACCCTGCCGCTTCTGCCACTTCTTTAATAGTCGCCACGATTTTAACCTCCATGAGCCGATCTCTTTAGTAAAATATTTTACTAATTTAACTTGTATTTCTCCAAAAGTCAAGTGCTGATCCTCCCGCTGAAAATTTTACAAATTGACAAAACACTTTTTATTGCGCCGCTTCATCAGACATAGTACACTTGGATTAACTTAATTAAATTAATTTATTAAGTTTGGCCAATGTCAAAATAATAGGAGGAATTATGAATACTGCTTCTTCTTTATTAAACGAATTTCGTTCTATTTTTGGTACGGCAAAGACGCCCAGAACTTTTTTTGCCCCGGGGAGAATCAACTTGATCGGCGAGCATACGGATTACAACGGAGGTCATGTCTTCCCCGCTTCTATTTCGTATGGTACGTATGCGCTTGGTGTGAAGCGGGACGATTCGAAAATCCGTTTTTACTCGATGAATTTTCCCGACGCCGGAGTCATTGAATGCGACCTGTCCGATTTAGCTTTTGACACATCTCACAAGTGGGCAAATTATCCGAAGGGCATGTTTCTTTTTATGAAAGAAGCGGGCTGCAGCATTTCTCACGGCGCTGATATTTTGTATTACGGAAATATTCCGCACGGAGCCGGGCTCTCTTCTTCTGCCTCGATTGAACTTGCAACAGGCGTTCTGTTGAACGGACTTTTTGAATTGAATATGGAACCCGTACCCATGATTAAACTTGGACAAAAAGTAGAAAACGAATACATCGGCCTCAACAGCGGAATCATGGATCAATTCGCAATCGGCATGGGGAAAAAGGATCATGCCATCCTCTTGAACTGCAGCACGCTGGAATACAAATACGCACCGGTCGTATTGAATGACCATGTGATTCTGATCATCAATACGAATAAGCGGCGCGATCTGGCAGGCTCCAAGTACAATGAAAGGCGCACTCAATGCGAAGCGGCGCTGAGCGATTTGCAAAAGGAGAGAGCCATCGAAAGCCTCGGCGAATTGACAATCGGGGAATTTGACGCCTTCCAACACCTGATCCGCGATGATATCAATCGAAAACGCGCCAGGCACGCCGTATATGAAAACGCCCGGACTTTAGATGCGCTGGAAAAGCTTCGAGAAGGCGATCTCATCGGTTTTGGCAAGCTGATGAACGAGTCTCATCTATCCTTAAAACACGATTATGAAGTAACAGGACTTGAGCTTGATACGATTGTAGAAACCGCTTGGGACCAGCCGGGAGTGCTGGGCGCCCGCATGACCGGAGCCGGATTCGGCGGCTGCGCGATTGCGATCGTTGAGAAGGAAAAAGCTGATGATGTAAAGAAAAGCATTCATGCCGTATACCGTGAAAAGGTAGGATATGAGCCGGCGTTTTATACAGCAGAGATTAGCGACGGTGCAAAAGAAATCGAGAAAGGAGCATTCATATGAGCGTGTTGGTTTTAGGCGGAGCCGGCTATATCGGTTCACATGCCGTCTATCAGCTAATTGACAAAGGTGAAAGCGTTGTAATCGTTGATAATCTTGAAACGGGCCAAAGAAAAGCCGTACACCCCGAGGCTCATTTTTATGAAGGAGACGTGCGGGACATCGATTTTCTTCGTTCGGTTTTTCAAAAAGAACAGATCGATGATGTGATCCATTTCGCCGCTAATTCGCTTGTCGGCGAATAGATGAAGCATCCCCTCAAATACTTTGATAACAATGTGTATGGGACGCAGGTTCTGCTTCAGGTCATGATCGAATACGGGGTGAAGAACATCGTGTTCTCCTCGACCGCGGCCGTCTATGGGGAACCCGAATCTGTACCGATTACAGAGGAGATGCCGGCCGTTCCGACCAGTACGTACGGGGAAACGAAGCTGATCATGGAGAAGTTGATCAAGCGGACTGACGAAGCCCACGGCATCAACTATGTCTCTCTGCGCTATTTTAATGTCGCAGGAGCAAGGGAAACGGGGGATATCGGCGAAGACCACCGCCCTGAAACACACCTCGTCCCGATTATATTGCAGACGACTCTCGGACAAAGATCACACATTACCATTTTCGGCGGCGATTATGACACTCCCGACGGAACCTGCATCCGCGACTACGTCCATGTTGAAGACCTGATCGATGCCCACTTGTTGGCATTGGATTACTTGCGAAACGGCGGCAAAAGCGACGTATTCAACCTCGGAAGCAGCCGGGGTTTTTCGGTAAAAGAAATGATCGATGCCGCAAGAACGGTAACAGGCAGAGAGATCCCCGCGAACATCGGCGACCGGAGAGCCGGCGATCCAAGCATTTTAATAGCAGGCTCCTCTAAAGCAAAACGAGTGCTCGGCTGGAAACCGTCGCGCACGTCCGTCGCCAAAATCATCGAAGACGCCTGGAAATGGCATTCCTCACATCCACACGGCTACGGAAAAGGAGAGTAACATTGGTTTACAAATATATTGAGAGCCTTATTCAAAAAGCGCTTGCAGCGGAATTAATCGAACCGGCCGACGTCAATTACGCGCGAAATCAAGTATTGAACCAGCTCGGGCTGGCGTCGTTCCCCGAAGAGAAGATTGAAACAATCGATGAATCCATTCCCGACCTGCTTGAAAGCTTAATCGCATGCGCCGTCAAACAGGGCGTTATAACAGACGCCCCGGAGGCGAAAGAAATATTGTCGGCAAATATCATGAATTGCTTTGTCGCAAGACCTTCCGTGATCAATGCGATTTTCAACCAAAAGTATCATCAATCGCCCCTTGCGGCAACCGGCTATTTTTACCGTCTCAGCAAAAACAGCAATTACATCCAAACGAAGCAGATCGCCAAAAATATTTCTTATCAAGCGGACACCTTCTACGGTCAAATGGATATTACGATCAATTTGTCAAAGCCCGAAAAAGACCCTGAACAAATCAAACGGGAGCGCGCGGCAAAGCAGGCAGGGAGCTACCCGAAATGCCTGTTGTGCAAGGAAAATGAAGGATACGCAGGGCGTCTTGGACATCCGGCGCGGGCCAGCCACAGGATCATCAGGATTCCGCTGCTTGAGGAAAATTGGTATTTTCAATATTCGCCGTACGCGTATTATACCGAACATAGCATTTTGTTTTCCGAAGAGCACCGCGAGATGAAAATCGACAAAAATGCATTTAAACGATTGCTCGTGTTTACCGACAAATTTCCGCATTATTTCATCGGGTCAAATGCCGATTTGCCGATCGTCGGAGGATCGATCCTTAGCCACGACCATTACCAGGCCGGACGCTACGAGTTTGCCATGACCCGCGCGGATGATGCATTTTCGTTTCAATTGAAGAAACATCCGGAGATTGCAGCTTCTGTTTTAAAATGGCCGATGTCGGTCATCCGCTTAAAAGGAAGAGAAATCGACCGCCTTACCGATGCAGCGGGTGACATTCTGCACGCTTGGAAAAACTACTCGGATGCACAAGCAGACGTCCTTGCGTTTACTGGTGACACGCCGCATAACACGATTACACCAATTGCGAGAAACAGAAGCGGGATATTTGAACTCGATCTCGTTCTGAGAAACAACCGGACTTCAGCTCAACATCCGCTCGGCATTTTTCATCCGCATGCAGACGTTCACCATATCAAAAAGGAAAATATCGGCTTGATCGAGGTCATGGGGCTGGCCGTTCTGCCGCCGAGGCTGAAAGACGAGTTGGCGGCGGTCAAGGAATTTCTGTCAGGCCGTCCAAGCGGCGTGGAACCGTATCACGAGGAATGGGCCGAACAGCTGAAAGATCAATACGGGACGGTTTCCGACCCCAAAGAGGCTGAATCGATCGTAAGGGAAGAACTCGGAAAGAAATTTGTAAAAGCGCTCGAAGACGCAGGGGTATTAAAAGACCGTGAGGCTTACCTCCGGTTTATTGATACGGTCAATAAAGGCTGAACCTTTAAGCTTGGTTCAGCCTTTTTTCAAACCGGATCAAATAATTCGATTAACAGCAAGGAAACGGCGCCGAGCAGTGTCGCATCATCGCCAAGCTGGGTGACGGCCACCTTTGTCTGCTTCGCTTCGGCTGTCAACGCCCGCTGCTGAATCGTCTCAAGAATCGCCGGCATCATGAATTTCTCGCTCTTCATGACCCCGCCTCCAAGCACAATTTTGTTCGGATTGACGAGATGAATGAGGTTGATTAAGCCGATCCCGATCATCCTGCCCGTTTCGCGGAACAGGTCAATGCAAGCCTCGCTGCCGTTTTGCGCCAAATCGAATATTTCTTTAGCCGTAAGGCGGGCGTCACTGTCCGTTATCCGCTTTTTCCCCCGTTCGGCAATTGCAGGGCCGCTTATGACCGTTTGAAGGCAGCCCCGGTTGCCGCACTCGCAAGTGTCGCCGTTGACATCAACGATCATATGGCCAAATTCTCCGGCGATTCCGTGTGCCCCATGATACAGTTTTCCGTTCATCACAACACCTGCACCAACGCCGCGACCGATGTTGACGGCAACCATGCTGCCGTCGTCGCCGTGGCCGCCAAACCACGATTCGCCCAATGCCATCGCCCGCGCATCGTTTTCGACCTTTACCGTAAAGCCAAACTCTTCTTCAAGCGCTTCTTTGATCGGGACGTCGGTTAAATGCAAAATAGGCGCGACGAGCGAAGTCCCCGTTTCAACGTCGACCACCCCGTGCATCGCGATCCCGATTCCGATGATTTTTTCCTGATCGGCATTGGAAAGACGCAAGATGGTATAGATATTTTCCTTTAGAATACTGATAAACTGCTCATTTGTTAACGGTTTTTTCAGCAAACTTGACGTTCGGTGAAAAATCTCGCCGGTTAAATCGGTTAGTATACATTCCACCGTCTCGGGCCCCGCATCGACCCCAATCACGTAAAACGCGCCGCTGTTGATATGCAGCATCGTCGGCTTCCGCCCGCCGCTCGAATGGCCGAGTGCGCTCTCTGTGACCAGGCCCTGCTCTATCAGCTCTTTGACAATGCTGCTGACCGTAGGCGGCGTGATGCCCGTTTCTTTGGCGATTTGCGCCCGTGAAATAGGTTCCGACGTACGAATTTTATTTAAAATGATCGATTTATTGACTGATTTCATTAATTGAAATGTGCCGCGCTGCATGGAAAACCTCCAAGTGAACATATCATTGGATTTATTGTAACATAATTAGTTAATTTAATTAATGAATGGATATTTATAATCAATTGCTAGTCCTTTAAAAAGGCTGTCGAAACCATTACAAGATTTCGCGACTTACTTGAGAGATCAGGACCTTTCTTGCTAATGAATTCTGAAGCACAACCACTATGCTCTCGAAAGTTTTAATTCTTAACCTTTCATAAAAGCCCCCTTCCTTCCTGCTCCTTGCCTCCTATCAGCTTTGTGTATTCATTTTTCTATTATAATATTCACCCTCCTCTCCAACCTTTTATTTTACAATTAATATAGATGCTGGAATCACTTAAGTCTCCTCTTCTGGAAAAAATTTTTCGAAAAATTAGAAATGAAAGTGTTTGCACAAATATAAAATTAGAGTTATCATACTTGTATACAAGTATACTCATTGTGTGGGAAGGTGAGTTTATGATCGAATCAAATGACCTTTTATATCCCGTCAAATGGCTTTCAAAAGCTTCAACAGGGGTTCGCGTGGCGAGCGAACTGAGGATGCGGATTATTTCCGGAATGATTGAAAGCGGTACCATTCTGTCTGAAAATAAAATTGCTGCCGATTTTTCGGTAAGCCGCTCCCCCGTACGGGAGGCTCTGCGGACATTGGCAACCGAAAAAATCATCCGGCTGGAAAGAATGGGCGCAGTTGTCATCGGCCTAACGGAAAAAGAGATCAGAGAGATTTACGATGTCCGCCTTCTGATCGAGACATTCGTCTTTGAGCGGCTTGTCAGAATAGACACCGATCAGTTAGTCAAGGATCTTCGCAAGATACTGGAAATGATGAAAGTCTCGATCAAATACGAAGATGCTGATGAGTTCTCATATCAGGACGTTTTGTTCCATGAGACGATCGTCCGCTCCATCAATCATTCGTACATTCAGATGATATGGAATAATTTAAAACCCGTTATGGAGAGCTTTATTCTGTTGTCGATGCGGGCCCGTTTAAAAGAAAAATACGAAGATTTCACAAGAATTTTTGATAATCACGAGCTTTATATTCAAGCGATCGAAACGAAAGATCGGGCTTTGATGATAAAGTCCTTACATCAAAATTTTGATGATGTTCAAGATAAAGTAGAAGATCTTTGGCTGTCGCAACAAATGCTGACGAAGGGAGCTGAACAGGAAAATGACTAGTTACATGTTAGGCATCGATATCGGCACAACGAGCACGAAGGCCGTTTTATTCAGCGAAAACGGGGACGTGATCCAAAAAGAAAATATCGGCTATCCGCTTTACACACCGGATATCTCAACGGCTGAACAAAAGCCGGAAGAGATTTTTCAGGCGGTGATGCAAGCGGTTGCCGGCATCATGAAACATCACCAGAAAAAAAAGATATCATTTATTTCATTCAGCAGCGCCATGCACAGCGTCATTGCCATGGATGAAGACGGACGGCCGCTTACGCCCTGCATCACATGGGCGGACAACCGAAGCGAAGGCTGGGCGCGCAAAATCAAGGACGAATTGAACGGGCACGAAGTCTACAAACGGACCGGGACGCCGATTCATCCGATGTCGCCTTTAAGCAAAATTGCCTGGATTGTGCATGAACATCCTGAAATCGCTTCCAAGGCAAAAAAATATATCGGGATCAAAGAATACATCTTTCATAAACTTTTCGGTCAATACGTGGTCGATTATTCACTTGCTTCGGCCATGGGGATGATGAATCTCAAAAAGCTGGATTGGGATGAAGAAGCATTAACGATCGCAGGCATCACACCTGACCATTTATCTAAACTCGTGCCAACGACAGAGATCTTTCGCAGCTGCAACCCGGATATCGCGAGGCAGATGGGAATTGATCCGGAAACGCCTTTTGTCATCGGGGCAAGCGACGGCGTGCTGTCGAACCTTGGCGTCAATGCCATTAAGAAGGGCGAGATCGCAGTCACGATCGGGACAAGCGGCGCCATCCGCACGATCATCGACAAGCCGCAAACCGACGAAAAAGGGCGAATCTTTTGCTACGCCTTGACGGAAAAGCATTGGGTCATCGGCGGTCCGGTTAACAATGGAGGAATCGTGCTTCGCTGGATCAGAGATGAATTTGCCTCTTCAGAAATCGAAACGGCGAAAAGACTGGGAATCGATCCATACGACGTGCTGACCAAAATCGCCGAGCGCGTAAGACCCGGTGCCGACGGCCTGCTGTTCCATCCATATCTCGCAGGCGAACGCGCTCCTTTATGGAATCCGGATGTGCGCGGTTCATTTTTCGGCCTGACCATGTCCCACAAAAAAGAGCACATGATCCGGGCCGCATTGGAAGGGGTCATCTACAATTTGTATACCGTATTTTTGGCGCTGACAGAATGTATGGACGGTCCCGTCGCAAGGATTCAAGCGACAGGGGGATTCGCGAGGTCTGCCGTTTGGCGGCAGATGATGGCCGATATATTCGAGTCTGAAGTCGTCGTTCCGGAAAGCTATGAAAGCTCCTGTCTCGGCGCGTGCATTTTAGGTCTGTACGCCATGGGAAAAATCGAATCTTTCGATGTCGCATCCGGCATGATCGGCAGCACCAACCGGCATACGCCAATTGAAGCTTCGGCGAAAGAGTACCGGAAATTGATGCCGATTTTCATCAATTTATCAAGATCATTGGAAAACGAGTATGCACAAATTGCAAACTATCAAAGAAGCTTAATAAACGAATAAAGGGAATGGAGGCGCTATCATGCCATTAATCATTGTAGCAATCGGGATTGTCGTATTATTGCTGTTCATTATGGGATTAAAACTTAACACTTTTCTTTCCTTAATCATCGTTTCGTTCGGCGTTGCTTTAGCGCTCGGCATGCCGCTTGACAAAATCGTCAGCACGATTGAGGAAGGATTGGGCGGAACGCTCGGACACATCGCTTTGATTTTTGGACTCGGCGCCATGCTTGGCAAACTGATCGCAGATTCAGGGGGCGCGCAGCGCATTGCAATGACTCTCGTCAACAAATTCGGCGAAAAAAATATCCAATGGGCGGTCGTGATCGCCTCATTCATTATCGGTGTGGCTTTATTCTTTGAAGTAGGACTGGTATTATTAATTCCGATTGTATTCGCGATCTCAAGAGAATTAAAAATTTCAATTCTGTTCCTCGGCATCCCGATGGCGGCCGCCTTATCCGTCACGCACGGCTTCCTGCCGCCGCATCCGGGGCCGACGGCGATCGCCGGGGAATACGGGGCAAACATCGGGGAAGTACTACTGTACGGCTTCATTATCGCAGTTCCGACGGTGCTGATCGCCGGACCTGTATTTACGAAGCTTGCGAAAAAAATCGTACCCGATTCGTTTACGAGAACAGGAAATATCGCGTCTTTAGGCGAGCAGAAAACGTTCAAACTTGAAGATACGCCCGGTTTCGGAATCAGCGTGTTCACAGCAATGCTTCCGGTCATCATCATGTCCATTTCTACGATCATTACGCTGCTTCAAGAAACGATGGGGTTTGCAGATAATAGCATTCTTGCAGGTATTCGTTTGATCGGCAATGCATCTACGTCAATGATCATTTCTTTATTAGTCGCGGTTTATACGATGGGCATCGCCAGGAACATTCCGATTAGAACGGTAATGGATTCCTGTTCGACAGCCATTTCGCAAATCGGGATGATGCTGTTGATCATCGGGGGCGGCGGCGCCTTCAAACAAGTATTAATCAACGGCGGGGTAGGCGACTACGTGGCCGAATTGTTCAAAGGCACGTCGATGTCGCCGATCCTGCTTGCCTGGTTAATCGCGGCGATCCTGCGCATTTCTTTAGGCTCCGCCACAGTCGCAGCCTTATCGACGACGGGGCTCGTCATTCCGATGCTTGGACATTCTGACGTCAACCTTGCCTTGGTCGTGCTCGCTACCGGGGCCGGAAGTGTAATCGCTTCCCATGTGAATGATGCCGGATTCTGGATGTTCAAAGAGTACTTCGGTTTAAGCATGAAAGAAACATTTGCGACATGGACATTGCTCGAAACGATCATCGCTGTAGCCGGATTAGGATTTACGTTATTGCTAAGTCTATTTGTATAACATTATTGAAGGAGCTGGAATTATGGTCAATACAATTGGCGTCATCGGCCTTGGAGTGATGGGCAGCAATATTGCCTTGAACATGGCCGGCAAAGGAGAGCAAGTCGCCGTCTACAATTACACAAGGGATTTAACCGATAAACTGATGGAGAAAATTGAAGGACAGCCTCTCAGCCCGTACTACGAGCTGAAGGATTTCGTCCAGTCTTTAGAAAAGCCGCGGAAAATCTTTCTCATGGTAACAGCGGGCAAAGCGGTCGATTCAGTGATCGATTCATTAGTGCCGCTGCTTGAAGAAGGCGATGTCATCATGGACGGAGGCAACTCCCACTACGAAGATACAGAACGAAGATACGACAGGCTGAAGTCTGAAGGAATCGGCTATTTGGGAATCGGCATTTCCGGCGGCGAAGTCGGAGCGTTAACAGGTCCTTCGATCATGCCCGGGGGAGATCGGGACGTCTATGAAAAAGCTGCTCCGATCTTGACAAAAATCGCAGCCCAAGTCGGCAATGACCCTTGCTGCACCTACATCGGGCCGAAAGGAGCCGGACACTTCGTGAAAATGGTCCATAACGGGATCGAATACGCGGATATGCAGCTGATCGCAGAAGCCTATACATTTTTAAGAGAAAAACTGCATCTGTCCATCGATGAAATCGCCGACATTTTTGAAACGTGGAATCAAGGCGAACTGAAAAGCTATTTAATCGAAATCACTGCCGAAATTTTAAGGAAAAAGGATGACCGGACAGGCGGTCCGCTGATCGACGTCATCCTTGATAAAACAGGCCAAAAAGGCACAGGCAAATGGACGAGCATGCAGGCGATCGACAACGGCATTCCGTCGTCCATTATCACGGAATCGCTATTCGCCCGCTACCTGTCATCTTTAAAAGAAGAGCGGGTGGCTGCGGAAAAAATTCTCGCCGGTCCGGCGGAAGAAGACTGGCATCTGGATAAAAACGTGTGGATCGACTACGTCAGACAGGCATTATATATGGGAAAAGTGTGCGCCTATGCACAAGGCTTCGCCCAGTATAAAATGACATCAGAGCTTTACGGATGGAACCTGAAGCTTTCGGACATCGCTCTGATCTTCCGCGGCGGCTGCATCATCCGCGCCGAATTTTTAAACCTGATCAGCGAAGCGTACAACGAGCAGCCCGACCTGTCAAACTTATTGATCGCACCTTTCTTTGCAGAAAAGCTCAAAGACTACCAGACAGGACTTCGGAAAGTCGTCTGCGAAGGTATCACTTCAGGCATCTCGTTCCCAGCCTTGAGCACCGCTCTATCTTATTATGACGGCTACCGGACGGGCCGCTCCAACGCCAGCCTGCTGCAGGCACAGCGCGATTACTTCGGCGCCCATACGTATGAGCGGACAGATATCGAAGGTGTGTTTCACACAAAATGGAATGAGTAAGCTTTTTTGAAATAAAACTGCACCCGATTGTGTTAACAATCGGAAGTGCAGTTTTTATTATTTTAAAATAGTTTTTTAATGACTTATGATCTAGTCGTGCTAATCGAAAGCGCTTTCCAAAAAATACACTCTTAAGTAAATCTTCCCGTTTTTACTCATGTTTCATACTTTGTTCAACATTTCACAAATTATTATATTAAATCCGTGCTATGATAAGATTCATAAAAAACAAGAAGTGAGGTGTCATGAGGAACTTTATATTCTCACAGCAAATCCCCATATCGCCATAAAAATTTTTAACACCATTTGTGAAATGTTTCACAAATCTAAGCCGTTGCACTCTTTTCGGAAAATCCTATCACTTCATTGGAGGGTTATACAATGGCAGTTGAAGAAAAGGAAATTAAACAAAAAATAAACGTTTCAAAAATGATTGACCGTTTAGTCGACAAGGGTCTTAAAGCATTGGAAGAATTCCGCAGGTTTGATCAGGAACAGATCGATGATATCGTCAAACAGATGGCGCTTGCCGGCCTTGATCAGCATATGCACCTTGCCAAGCTTGCTGTAGAGGAAACAAAACGCGGCGTATACGAAGATAAGATCATTAAAAACATGTTTGCCACAGAGTATGTCTATCACAATATCAAATACGACAAAACCGTCGGAATCATCAGCGAAAATGAACACGACGGAGTCATTGAAATTGCCGAGCCTGTCGGCGTCATCGCAGGGGTTACGCCGGTGACAAATCCTACTTCCACGACCATGTTCAAATCCCTGATCTCGATAAAAACAAGAAATCCAATCGTGTTTGCTTTCCATCCATCCGCTCAAAAATGCAGCATTGAAGCTGCAAGGATTTTGAGGGATGCGGCCGTTCAAGCAGGGGCGCCTGAACATTGCATTCAGTGGATCGAAACGCCGTCGCGCGAAGCAACCCAAGCTTTGATGACTCATCCGAAGATTTCCCTGATTCTTGCCACAGGAGGGGCCGGAATGGTGAAAGCCGCTTACAGCTCAGGCAAACCGGCTCTCGGCGTCGGACCGGGAAACGTCCCATGCTACATTGAGAGATCTGCGAACTTGAAACAAGCCGTCAACGACCTGATCTTATCAAAAACGTTTGACAATGGAATGATTTGTGCTTCAGAACAGGCAGTCATTATCGATAAAGACGTTTATTCAGACGTGAAAAGAGAACTGACTTCCAACAATTGCTATTTATTAAATGAGGCGGAAATAGCAAAATTGGAAAAATTGGTTATCAACGAAACGACCTGTGCGGTAAACCCTGACATCGTCGGAATGCCGGCTTATAAAATCGCCGAAATGGCCGGTATAAAGGTTCCGGAGGATACAAAAATCCTCGTCGCCGAATTAAAAGGCGTAGGACCGGAATACCCGCTTTCAAGGGAAAAATTAAGTCCTGTGTTAGCCTGCTACAAAGTAAGCGGACTCCAGGAAGGGTTAAAACGGGCCGAAGAAATGCTGGAATTCGGCGGCATCGGACACTCCGCGGTCATCCATACCAGCGACCGTGAAGCCATTGAGCAATTCGGTTTACGGATGAAAGCCGGGCGGATCATCGTCAACGCGCCGTCTTCCCAAGGAGCGATCGGCGATATTTATAATGCCTACATGCCTTCCTTGACGCTCGGATGCGGCACTTACGGCGGGAACTCCGTTTCGACAAACGTGGGTGCGGTTCATTTAATCAATACGAAAAAAGTGGCAAAGAGGAATGTCAATATGCAATGGTTTAAAGTACCGCCAAAAATTTATTTTGAAAAACATGCAACGCAATATTTAGCAAAAATGCCGAATATCTCAAAAGCGTTTATCGTGACAGACCCGGGAATGGTGAAGCTTGGATACGTCGACCGCGTCCTTCACTATTTAAGAAAACGCCCGGATTACGTTCATTGCGACATTTTCTCCGACGTAGAACCTGATCCATCAATCGAAACGGTGATGAACGGCGCCCTGGCGATGGCCAAATTCCAGCCTGACGTCATCATCGCGCTTGGCGGAGGCTCTGCAATGGACGCCGCAAAAGGAATGTGGATGTTCTATGAGCACCCTGATGCTGAATTCTTTGATTTAAAGCAAAAATTCTTAGACATCCGCAAGCGCATCGTCAAATATCCGCCATTAGGCGAAAAAGCAAAATTCGTTGCTATTCCGACGACATCCGGCACCGGCTCTGAAGTTACCTCATTCTCCGTCGTTACAGATAAAGAGGCGAATACGAAATACCCATTGGCCGACTATGAACTAACGCCGGATGTGGCGATCATTGATCCGCAGTTTGTCATGACCGTGCCTAAGCATATCACGGCTGATACCGGAATGGACGTCTTGACGCATGCGATTGAATCCTATGTATCCTGCATGGCCAACGACTATACCGACGGCTTGGCAATGAAAGCCATCCAGCTTGTATTTGAATACTTGCCGAGAGCGTACAAAAACGGCAGCGACGAAATCGCCCGCGAAAAGATGCACAATGCATCAACAATCGCCGGCATGGCATTCTCCAATGCGTTCCTGGGCATTAACCACAGCCTGGCCCATAAATTAGGCGCGGAGTTTCACATCGCCCACGGACGCGCAAATGCCGTGCTTCTCCCGCACGTCATTCGCTACAATGCGGCTAAACCGACAAAATTCACGGCATTCCCGAAATACAATCATTTCGTAGCCGATCAGCGCTATGCGGAAATCGCCAGAACGCTCGGCTTGCCGGCCAAAACAACCGAAGAAGGCGTCGAAAGTCTGATCCAGGCCGTCATCTCGCTTGCCAAAGAGCTTGATATCCCGATGAGCCTCAAACAAAACGGCATAGATGCCGCTGAATTTGAAAGCAAGATCGATATCATGGCAGACCGGGCCTTTGAGGACCAATGCACAACAGCCAATCCAAAGCTTCCGCTAGTATCCGAATTGGCTGAAGTGTACCGCTCTGCATTTAAAGGCGTTTAGAGATTCCAGAGCCATCCTTAAGAGGATGGCTCTTCCGTTAAGGAGCCGATCCATACATTTCCCGCCTTCACTTTATACAACACGTCATGATCGTAAGTCACTTTTTGATAAGAAGCGTCTTTTATATCGAGAATATCTTCCCGGGCGATAAGCCCGGCTGCCGCGTCTTCCTCCATTTCTGAAAGCCAGCAGTGGTGAGCATCAATATGCAGCTGCCAATCAAAACGGTTCAGCTCGTGTTGCAGCGGTTCAAATCGTTTCATAGGGAACGATTGACCTCTTTTCTGCTTGTCAAAAGCACCGCTGTAAAAATCGATCGCTTCTTTATAGACGACCACAATCTGCGACCTGATAAAATCGTGTTCAAACAGCCAGATTTTCAAATAGAAATCTTCATTCTCGGCCTCCATTTGCCTGTGCCATTCATCATAAACATCAATCATGGCTCTTACTAACAAACGGCTATACCAAACAGGAGGATTCACGTTTGGAATACCGTAAAAAGGGTATATCCACAGTTTTGCATAATCCCTGTGACGGTCTCTGACATGCTCCATATCCAGCCGAAGATGACGCTCCTTCCACACGTCAATTTTTCTTTTATGCCTTTTCCAGCCCCTGATTTTTTTCTTTGTTGATCTGTACATATCATCCCTCTTGTAACCTCAAATACACTTACTAATTGAGAATCATAATTTTTAACACGATTGTAACAATTAAAGCTGAAACCCGGTACAACCCTTTCACTTCGCAAGATAAAACAGAAACAGATGCAGAAATAAACATAAAAATATAGTTTTTCTGCCTTGACAAATAAAATATATTATTTAATAATTTGTACATGATTAGAATTATTTTAGATAACTAAAGTTTTAACTTTTGTTATTTATTACATTAACATATAGGAGGACGATATTATGTCTCTAATCGGAAAAGAAGTAAAACCATTTGCAGCGAAAGCTTACAAAAACGGTGAGTTTATCGATGTAACACACGAGGATCTGAAAGGTCAATGGAGCATTTTCTGCTTCTATCCGGCAGATTTCTCATTCGTATGCCCAACTGAGCTTGAAGATCTGCAAAACCATTACGCTGCCCTAAAAGAGCTTGGCGTTGAAGTGTACTCTGTTTCTACTGACACTCACTTCGTACACAAAGGCTGGCATGACAGCTCTGAAAAAATCGGCAAAATTACTTACGCGATGATCGGTGACCCGTCTCAAACGATCTCCCGCAACTTTGAAGTACTTAACGAAGAAGAAGGACTTGCTGACCGCGGAACATTCATCATCGATCCAGACGGCGTGATCCAAGCTGTTGAAATCAACGCCGGCGGTATCGGCCGTGATGCAAGCATCCTGATCAACAAAGTCAAAGCGGCACAATACGTTCGCCAAAACCCAGGTGAAGTTTGCCCGGCTAAATGGGAAGAAGGTTCTGAAACCCTTACGCCAAGCCTTGACCTGGTAGGCAAAATCTAAGGAGTGCATTCAATTGGTACTTGAAGCAAATATCAAAGCACAATTAAACCAATACATGCAGCTAATTGAGAATGACATTGTTCTCAAAGTTAGCGCAGGCGAAGATGACGTCTCAAAGGATATGCTGGCTCTCGTTGAAGAGCTGGCATCCATGTCATCCAAAGTCACTGTCGAAAAAGCGCAATTAAACAGAACGCCAAGCTTCAGCGTCAATCGTGCCGGAGAAGAAACCGGCATCACATTCGCCGGTGTACCGCTCGGACACGAATTCACTTCATTAGTGCTGGCGCTTTTGCAAGTGAGCGGAAGACCGCCTAAAGTCGATCAAAAAATCATCGATCAAATCAAAAACATCAGCGGCGAATACCACTTTGAATCTTATATCAGCCTGACGTGCCACAACTGCCCCGACGTTGTCCAAGCTTTGAACATGATGAGCGTGCTCAACCCGAATATCACACACACCATGATCGACGGCGCGGCATACAAATCTGAAGTTGAAAGCAAAAACATCATGGCAGTGCCGACCGTATTCCTGAACGGCGAATCATTCGGAAGCGGCCGCATGACAATCGAAGAGATTCTTGCGAAGATGGGCAGCGGCACAGACACCTCTGAGCTTTCTGACAAAGATCCGTTCGATGTCCTTGTCGTCGGCGGCGGTCCGGCCGGTGCAAGCGCAGCGATCTATGCGGCCCGCAAAGGCATCCGCACAGGCATTGTCGCTGAACGCTTCGGCGGTCAGGTCCTTGACACGATGAGCATCGAGAACTTCATCAGCGTAAAACGCACCGAAGGACCGAAGCTCGCAGCAAGTCTTGAAGAACACGTGAAGGATTATGATATTGACGTCATGAATCTTCAGCGCGCAAAACATCTCGAGAAAAAAGATCTGTTCGAGCTTGAACTCGAAAACGGCGCTGTTCTGAAAAGCAAAACCGTGATCCTTTCAACAGGAGCGCGCTGGCGCAATATCGGCGTACCCGGCGAACAAGAGTTCAAAAACAAAGGTGTCGCATACTGCCCTCACTGTGACGGACCATTGTTTGAAGGCAAAGACGTAGCCGTCATCGGCGGCGGCAACTCCGGAATCGAAGCAGCGATTGACCTCGCAGGCATCGTCAATCATGTCACTGTTCTTGAGTTTGCGCCGGAGCTGAAAGCTGACGAAGTTCTGCAAAAACGTCTCTACAGCCTCCCTAACGTGACTGTCGTGAAAAACGCACAGACAAAAGAAATCACAGGCGAAGAAAACGTAAACGGCATCACGTACGTAGACCGCGAAACTGGAGCGGAAAAACACGTCGAACTCCAAGGCGTCTTCGTCCAAATCGGTCTCGTACCAAACACGGAATGGCTGCCTGAAACCGTCGAACGCAACCGCATCGGCGAAATCGTAGTCGACAAACGCGGCGAAACAACCATCCCAGGCCTGTTCGCTGCAGGCGACTGCACAGACAGCCCGTATAACCAAATCATCATTTCGATGGGATCTGGTGCGAATGCTGCGTTAGGAGCGTTTGATTACCTGATTCGGAATTAATCTATAAAAAACGCTATGCTGAAGTTTCAGCATAGCGTTTTTCTGTATTCCCGCAATCACGGCTCATTAGATTATGCCAATGGAAGCCATCCCTCAAGCAGCGCACCTCGGCACGGAGGCGTCCTCTCGGCAAGTAATCATCTTGTAGTCATAACCCCTTACAATAGAATACATTTTCTCATCTTCTTTCTAAATAATTTGGTACTATAGATATAAATAGTGTTAATATTAGTCATCATGAATAGAGGTTACTTAAAATGGAAAAAGAAAAGTCTTTTATGAACTCAACTGCTTTCTTTATCATCATTTGTATGTTAGGCGGGATACTTTTTCTTTTAACAAAGTGAGTTTAACTTACATCTATATTACAATGGTGCAAGAGAATACTCCCTTGCACCAAAAATAACACGTCATTTACTTATAATAATTATAATCATTAAATGTCGCGATCATATCGTTTTGCGTCCCGCTTTTTCCGCGATTCGTATTAAAGTAAAGCGTCCCGTCATCAAAATCGACACCCTCTATCTCAAAAAGCGTGTAAGCACTGCTTGTAATTCTGAAAGATAAATCGCTGCGAGTAAACAGTTCCTTCGAAAAATCCGGAATCAGGTTTGTTTTTTGCTCTTTAATCATTTCATTGATATTTAAAGGATACGTCAATATAATGCTCACATTCGAAGCATTGCCATTGCTGTCCGGTTTTGTCAGCGGCACATACAATGTCCCCTGGTAAAAGGAGATTCCTTGCTGAATGAAATTGGAAACATCCATTGTCTGATGATTCACAACCGCTTTCGAATAGTTTAATTTAAACGTTGCTTCATAGTCAAATTTTCCGGTAGTATCATTGAATGTCCCAATAAAAAACCTTTTTCCAGATCTTACGATAAATTTATCTGTCCCAACCGAGTATGTGATACCGCCAATCGACAAATTCGAACCTTGATAATTCAGCACATACGTTTTAGCCACTTTATAAGTATTTTTCGTTGTATCGATGCTGAGCTTCACGATTTTATCGGCATACTTAGTGCCGTCAGACATCGGCGCCACATAAACGCTGACGTTTTTATCGCCTGCAGAAGCTTTGACAGCCAAGTCATTGGCGTGTCCTAAATCATAGCTCGTGGTATTGGTATCCGAATTTTTAAGAAGTGTAACGGTTCTATTGCTTGCCGTACCGCTCATTTTAACAGAGAATAACTGCGTCGTGTGATTCGCATTATTCAATTTTGCAGCGTAAATCACATTGTTATTACGGTCGACGCACATCCCCTGCATCGCCGTGAAATACCCCGGATTTGACATGGAAACATAATCGGTATACGTATTAAAGTAGCCTGATTGCGCATATGCAGCCGCCCCCGCAAAGCTGCTGAGAGCTAAGATAACCGATGTTATGAAAACTTTTGGTTTTTTAAACACCCTGCCATCCCCCCTTAAATGATTTCCATATTATATCCTTGAAGGAATATTGCGTCAATATAAGGATTGCTGTTTCCTTTCAGTCCCCCGCCTTTCTATGCGATATGCCCTCAGAAAACTTCCTGTTTGTTAAAATTTAGATTAATTTATCATAAATATGGTACTATTATTTTAAAAAGGAGATTTAGAGGCAGAAACAATGAATGAACTTGTGTTTGAAAAGAGAGAATTTACTCCAGACCATGTGAATGTTGTAAAAGCAATGCATATAAATAACTATCCGATTGTATATATCCTTTATAATGAGCAAAAGAAACCGACTGCATATATTGGGCAAACGGTTCAAGCTGCACGGCGTTTGAAAAATCATATAGATGATGAACAGCGAAAGAGTTTGAATCGCTTTATTTTAATCGGCCATGAGAAATTTCATCAGTCTGCGACGTACAATATCGAGTCAAATCTAATTAACTATTTTATTGCCGATAACCGCTACCAGCTGCAAAACGTAAGCCAGACCAGATCCAGGGAAATGCACAACTACTATCAGAAACCCTTTTATAATGAAGAGATCTTTCAAGTCATTTGGGAGAAACTTAGAGAAGAGAAAATTGTGGGCGATTCCCTTGAAAACCTTAGGAATAAAGACATTTATAAGTTATCTCCCTATAAGGAACTCTCGCCCCAGCAGCTTGATATAAAAAATAAGATCCTTAATTTCTGTAAAGAAAATATACAGAAAGAAGGAAATCATGTCATTGTCATTGAAGGAGATGCCGGTACAGGTAAAAGTGTCTTATTAAGCTCTCTGTTTAATACGATTCAAGATTTGGCTAAGAGCGAAGACCCTTTTTTGGGAGAAACAGATAATTACTTGGTGGTGAATCACAGCGAAATACTGAAGACTTATAAAAACATCGCAAACAGCTTACCGAATTTCAAGAAAAAGATTTACTTGAAGCCAACACCATTTATTAATGAGAAAACTAAGACGGGAGCAATAGCAGATATCGTATTAGTTGACGAAGCTCATCTGCTTCTGACACAGGAAGATTCCTATAACAATTTCCGCTGCCAAAACCAACTGGATGAGATCATTAAGCGCAGTAGAATTACAATTGCCTTCTTTGATCCAAAACAAGTTATAAAGATTAGAAGTTATTGGAACGACAGATTGCTCGAAGAAATCATCAATCAGTATGATGCAAAGACTGTGAAACTTACGGATCAAATGAGAATGAACGCCAATCCAGAAACGATGAAGTGGATTGACAGCTTTGTTGAAAAGAAAGTTCTTCCCTTGCCGACTGAAGGCTCCTCCTTCGAGCTAAAAATATTCGAAGATGCTGCTGCGTTTAAGAAAGTCATTGAAAATAAAAACAACAAAGACGGGCTCTCTCGGATTGTCTCGACCTTTGATTATTTACACATCGTTGATGAAGAAGGAATTAACATGCCATGGCACAGCACCCAGAGTAAGGTTTCATGGGCCGAAAATCCGAATACCATTAAAGAAGTCGGCTCCATTTATACCGTGCAAGGGTTTGACCTAAATTACGTCGGCGTCGTTCTTGGCCCCTCCGTGAGCTACGATGAAGAAAAAGACGAACTATTAATTGATACTTCCAAATACAAAGATACAGGTGCATTCATTTCACGTACGGATTTGTCGCCGGAAGAAAACCAGCAAATTAAAGAAGAAATCGTATTAAATTCAATAAATGTCCTGATGAAACGGGGCATCCACGGCCTATATATTTATGCAACAGACCCTAAATTAAGAAAGAGACTACTTGAGTTAGAAAGGGGAAAATGATCATGAGTGATATTCAAAGCCTTATTAACGCAATCAATGAATTCAGAGATGAACGAAACTGGAGACAATATCATAACCCAAAGGACCTCGCCATCTCCATCTCCATCGAGGCAGCAGAACTGCTCGAAGACTTCCAATGGATCAGCAGTGAAGAAGCACTCAAAGCAAATAAAGAAAACATCCGTGAAGAAATCGCAGATGTTTTGATCTACTCATTCATGCTGTGTAACGATCTTGGATTGGATGTAAAAGAGATTGTAGAAGAGAAGATTGTGAAGAATGGGAGGAAGTATCCGGTTAAAAATAATGGTTAAGACACTCCTTGTCATTTTATTAACCAAGGATTTTTGTTGATATGGTGGACCATCTTTCCTAATAGATATTGAAACGTCGGCAAAAAGCAGCCTGGAGGTGTCAGGGGAGCTAGCAAAACAAAATCACCATTCTAACAACAATTGCCCGCCCGGCTACTTCGAACGAGCCACCAAAGGCAATGTCCACGGCTATCTGCTCAAAGACAGAGAGATCGACGAACTCGTAGACGCCATCCGCAAGGTGAACCCACTGCCCGAACCGAGCCGGAAATCCTGAGATTGGCGCCTTTTGGAAGACGAAAAAAGTCACCTCCGGGCTGTTCTATCAGACGGGACATGGTGAATGATGAGCTTCATCAATAATAATCATATCGAAAAAGTCCTTAGATACCTGTTCTAGTAAACTATTTCGACTTCTAGATTGTAGTTTATGTACATTTAGAATTACAATATTGGCATAATCAAGATCACTCTGTTTGATATATTTATCATATTCTACTACGATAGGTAATTGATCAAAACTATTAAAGACACGTTGATTCATCCAGAAGTTCGTCGGGTTAGTTGGATCTAATGAATCAACTACATGATCCTTAATAACTAGTTGAGGGGTAATGATAAGAACCCGTCCATCACTAATTCCAAAAGGAGCTAATGCCATTACTTCAGTTTTCCCTGTACCAGTGGGTAAAATTACCACAGCATGTTCATTGCCTTTAGATGACTTGAAATGAGTATAAATATCGTAATAAGCTAATATTTGGGGTTCCCAAAGACGAACATTATCAGCAATAAAAGGATTTGATTTTTGGAAAAATTTAATATCAAAGAATTGTCCAGCGATACTCTCAAAACTCCTCCTATCATAATTTCTAATGTACTAAATTCAACTTTGTAACGGTTATTCCCTTTAATTTTAGTATAATTTAGCTTATAAATAATTAATATTATCAAAATACCTCTTAATCAGAATACATTTTTCCTATCCAAAACAAATTGTTTCTGATTACTTGATAGACAATCCCAGATACGCTTTAATTTCCAATTTTCTAAACTCAATAATTGTTCTTTTTCACGATTTCTTCTTATTGTTAATTTAAAATGGGCCTTTTTAAAGTCAATATTTGCCCTTTCAAGTCTCCATATAAGGAGCGTTAACTGATTCGGCGTAAACGCTTTTCTTTCCTTGAAATATTCGATAAAATTTTCTATGTTAAACTCATGATCTTTTGCAGCTAAAGCTACTAAAGTATTTAATACACTTTTTTCCTTTGCTTCAGTAACAAGTCTACTCTTGTCTTTGATTACTTTTTTCTTTGCATCATCAAATGATAGTTTCTTACCTGACCTATCTATCACCGAAATTTTAAATCTCATAATACATTCTGATCCAATCAATAGAGAATTGTTATTTAATTTATTAACAATTTCAAATTGATATCTTATATTAGGCTGATCACATAACTCACATGTCTCATCTGCAACTTCTACATCATACATACTACCTTCGTATACCCATTCATCAAGAGCTTTTCTAATATTATACTTTTCATTACTCAATGGAAAGATATTTTTCTTGACCCTTTCAACCCAGTTCATACTACCACCTCTTATTAGGTAACGCCCTCACATCATCTGGTATATGCTCTTACCTTGGAACAAATCAAAACCAATAATATCTGCTAACTAACGGCTTACAGCAATTACGATGTAATCTATAGGTGAAGACATATTGTTAAATTTTAATCCAACAATCTTGACAAATTAAATCAATCGGCACACAGTATAGTATCAAAGGTAACATTGATTTCTAACAGAACTATTAGTGGGAATCAGCTTAGTCATTAAGAGGCAAACTCCAGTTTATATCGAAAGTACTAGTCGTCAAGTGACTCGAATTAATCTTATTTTTGATTTTACTCTAGAGTCCCTTCAAGGAAGCACAGAAGTAATTCGCCATAGATTGACTGACATTAATTTCATTTTCATTGCACCAATTGATACATCCTCTATGGATTAGCCACTTTCATTGGCAGAAACGTTAAGGCGTGCGCTCGAATCCCTTAGTATTTTCCCCTGCTTATGATAAGGCTCACCACGATGTGTCTAAATGAGGTTTAAATATTATTTTAACAAACAATATTTTATAAACAAATCATGCTTCAAAATAGGTAACCACTTTTCAAAAAATAATTACTTTAATTTTTAATATATCCCAAAAAGCAACAAAAAACTAAGTGAATAAAATTACCTGGTTTTTGCACTTATTTAGACCATCCAATTAATTTTAAAAAATAGAACTAATAAATTGCAACTCATTTTCAAGCTCTTCTTTAGAAATTTTTTCAATTTTATAATGTGATAGCTGTAATTCTAATAAATAATTTACTAAATTATTT